>CAZNQN010000008.1:0-18123 GCA_964574925.1 uncultured Phycisphaeraceae bacterium
CGGTTTCCATGACCACACGGCGGTTTCTCGTCACGGCGGCGCTTCCCTACTCGAACGGTCGGCTCCACGTCGGGCACATCGCGGGCGCCTATCTGCCCGCGGACACGTTCGTGCGCTATCTGCGGGCGACCGGGGCCGACGTCCGCTTCATCTGCGGAAGCGACGACAACGGGGTCGCCGCCCTCAAGACCGCCCGCGAGCAGAACCGTCCCGTGGAGGAGCTGACCGCCTTCTACCACCGCTCCCAGCAGCGGGACTTTCAGGGCCTCGGCATCGTCTTCGACATCTACGGCGGCACCCATCAGCCGGACTACGTCCGCATCCACGAGCGCTTCAGCCAGGACCTGTTCCTGACCATCCATGACAAGGGCTATTTCACCAAGCGGAAGACGAAGCAGCTCTACGACGTGGAGGCGGGGCAGTTCCTTCCCGATCGTTTCGTCCGCGGCACGTGTCCGCACTGCGGCAGCGAGCACGCCTTCGGCGACCAGTGCGAGGGCTGCGGACGGGCCATCGACCAGGTCTCCCTCATCGACCCGGTGAGCATGATGACAGGCACCCGGCCGGAACTGCGCGAAACCGTCCACTGGTACCTCCGCCTCGACCGGCTTGCGCCCCGGCTGAAGGAATGGCTCCAGCAGAAGCGCGACGCGACGCCGCCGTGGCGCCCCACCGTGCTCAACCAGAGCCTGGGGCGGATCGAGAACGAAGGCCTGCCCGAACGGGCCATGACCCGCGACCTGACCTGGGGCGTCCCCGTTCCGCTCGACGATCCCGACGCCCGCGGCAAGTCGCTCTACGTCTGGTTCGACGCGCCCATCGGGTACGTTTCGTTCACCGCCGCCCTGTGCGAGCGTCTCGGCGAGGGGATCGATGCCTATGCCCGCTGGTGGAAGGAACCGGACTGCAAGATCGTCCACTTCATCGGCGAGGACAACATCGTCTTCCACGCGATCACCTGGCCGGCGATGCTGCTCGCCTCTCACGACAGCGACAGCCTCCAGGGCGAGCCGGGGGAATACCAGCTCCCGCACAACGTGGTGGCCAACTCCTTCATGAACATCAAGTTTCCCGGTCAGGAGGAGGAGAAGATCAGCAAGAGTCGCGGCACGGCCGTGTGGATCGAGGATTATCTCAAGCTGTGCGATCCGGACCCGTTGCGCTATTACCTGACGGCGGTGGCGCCGGAGAGTGCGCGGACGACGTTCGACCTCGACGACTTCATCGCCCGCAACAACGGGGAGTTGCTCAACGCGCTGGGCAACTTCTTCAACCGGACCGTGACGTTCGTGCACAAGTACTTCGACGGCAAGGTTCCCCCGCCCGGCGCGCGCGAGGACGTGGACGCCGAACAGCTCGCCCGCTGCCGCCAGACCGTCGAGAAGACCGGCGAGCGGCTCGAACGGTGCGAGTTCAAGGCCGCCCTGGCGGAGGTGATGGCCCTCGCCCGCGCCGGCAACGGATACTTCGACGTGACGAAACCGTTCTTGAGCCGCAAGACCGACATGGACGCCTGCGGGCGGGCCATCAACGTCTGCTGCCAGACCGCCCGCACGCTGACCACGCTGATCGCACCGTTCCTGCCCTTTACGGCCGAGCGGTGTGCGGCCATGCTCCGCCTGCCGGAGACCTGGCGAACCTGGTCGGCCGCGACCGATGAACTGTCCGAAGGGCACCCGCTGGACCGGCCGGAAATCCTCATCAAGAAACTCGACCCGGCCGAACTGTTCGGGGAAACCGCGGAGACCTGAACGTCTCCGGAAGCGAAGCACAGGGCCTGCGATCCCAGGAGGGAACACGGTGTTGACGGTCAACACAAACCCATCCGCGTCCGACCTGAAGGGATTCGGCTGGGCGATGCTGATCGGCTTCGGTCTGATCGGTCTGCTGCTCTACGCTACGGGGGGAAATCCGCACTCGCCCGGCGGGCGATGGGCGTGGACCGGTTCCGCCGGACAGACGGTCGGCATCGTCCTGATCGGGCTGGGGATCGGGCTGTTTCTGCTGAGCCGGTTATTCCCCGCCGCCGCCCGACCGGTCTACGTCGGCTGGATGAGCGTCACCGTCCCGATCGGCGCGGTGATGACCCGGGTGTTCCTGACGGTGTTCTTCGCGGTGGTGCTGCCGCCGTTTTCGCTGCTGGTCCGGCTCAGCGACCCGCTGCGAAAACGGAAACGGGCGGGCGATTCCTACTGGGAAGACTACCAGCCGCACGAGGCGACCGTCGAGCGTCTTCAGCGACCGTTCTGAGCATGATCGTTCTGGGCATATCCTGCTACTACCACGACGCGGCCGCCGCCCTCGTGCGGGACGGGCAGCTCGTGGCCGCCGCCGAGGAGGAACGGTTCAACCGCAAGAAGCATTACAGCGGTTTCCCGCAGCAGGCGATCCGCTACTGTCTGCGCGAGGCGGGCGTCACCATCCGCGACGTGGACTACATCGGCTTCTATGAAAAACCGCTGGTGAAGTTCAACCGCATCCTGGAGACGATCCTGGCCGACTGGCCGCGAACCTACATGCCGTGGATCACGGCCCTTCCGCTGTGGCTGACGCAGCGGTTGCACATGGGGCGGGAGATCCAGAAGAAGCTCGACACCGACAAGGACGTCCTCTTCTGCCGCCATCACGAAAGCCACGCCGCCAGCGCCTTTCTCGTGTCGCCCTTCGAGGACGCCGCCTTGATCACAGCCGACGGCGTGGGGGAATGGACCACCACCGCCTGGGGCGAGGGACACGACTGCGACATCACTTTCCGCAAGGAACTTCGTTTCCCCCATTCCGTGGGGCTGTTGTTCAGCGCCATCACGGCCTACCTCGGCTTCCGCGTCAATGACGCCGAATGGAAAGTGATGGGCCTCGCCCCCTACGGGAAACCGACGTACGTCGACCGGTTCCGCGAGGTGGTGGACATCAAGGAGGACGGCAGCATCCGCCTGAACCTCCGCTACTTCTCCCTGACCCATTCCACGACGCGGACCATCAGCCGGGCGTGGGAACGCCTGTTCGGACAACCGCAACGCCACCCCGAAACCGAACTGACCGACTTCCATCGCGACGTGGCCCATTCCGGACAGAAGATCGTCGAGGAGATCATGGTCAAAATGGCCCGCCACGTGCACCGGGAGACGGGTTTGCCCAACCTGTGCCTGGCGGGCGGCGTGGGGCTCAATTGCGTCGCCAACTGGCGCATCCTGCGCGAATCCGGGTTCCGGGATCTGTTCATCCAGCCGGCGGCGGGAGATTCCGGCGGAGCGCTGGGCACCGCCTTCTACATCTACAACACCGCCTTGAAGAACCCCCGCACCTTCCGCATGGAACACGCCCTGTGGGGACCGGCCTTTACCAACGACGAGATCCGCCGCACCCTCGAGCAGCTCGGCGCGACCTACGAGCACGTGGCGGACGAAGACGCCCTCCTCGACCGCACCGCCCGCCTGATCGCCGAGGGGAAGGTGGTCGGCTGGTTCCAGGGGCGGATGGAGTTCGGGCCGCGGGCGCTCGGCTCCCGCTCCCTGCTCGCCGACGCCCGCAATCCGAAGATGAAGGACATCATCAATGCCAAGGTCAAGTTCCGTGAGGCCTTTCGACCCTTCGCCCCCGCCGTTCTGAAAGAACGGGCGCACGAGTACTTCGACATGCCGAAGGGAATGGACGCCCCCTACATGCTGCTGGTCCCCCGCGTGCGGGAGGAGAAACGATCGGTGATTCCCGCCGTTACTCATCAAGACGGGACCGGGCGCGTGCAGACCGTCACCGAGCGGCACAACGGGCGGTATTACCGCCTCATCAAACGGTTCGGGGAGCTGACCGGCGTCCCCGTCGTCATCAACACCTCCTTCAACGTCCGCGGGGAGCCGATTGTCTGCACCCCGCAGGACGCCTACCATACGTTCGTCCACACCGGCATCGACGCCCTCGTGATGGGCGATTTCCTGGTGCGGGAGAAACCGCACCCGGTGGACTACGAGGCCGGGCGGAAACGGAGCGTGGAACTGGAACAATCGCCGCTGGCGGCACGGGTCTGAATCCGCCTCAAGTCGTCGGCGGTAGCAGCCGATGCTGTACGGATAGAGAGACCCGACATGGGCAAGCCCTCCCTCGCCAAAGAGTTCTTCCTGTTCATCAAGCACGAAAAGAAGTGGTGGCTTGCGCCGCTGCTGATCGTGCTGCTGATCGTCGGAGCGCTGGTGATCTTCGCCAGTACCTCCCCCCTTGCCCCCTTCCTCTATCCGTTGTGGTGAGGTTCGCCCGACCGCGTCGGCGACCTCTGCCCGGGCTTCGCCCCCACCGCCATGGAAACCGGGCGCCGCGCCGGCGGAAGCAACGGGAAGACTCGGTTGTCCGCGCCCGATCGCCGGAATACAATTCTTCCAGTGCAGGGCGAACCACGCCGGAATGCGGGAGGAGTGGGCACCTCCCGATCCCGCGGTGACGTTTCACGCTCCCTTTCGAGGACGCCCGGCGACGATTCTCACGGATGATGATGACCCGTCCACGGCCGATGCTCCGAGGATTCCGGAACCCCCGCACCCGGCGGTGCAGACCGGTCTGTGAGTTTGCCGTGCTGGCGATCGCCCTGCCCGCGGCGGTTTCGGCGGCGCCGTTGCAGGTGGTCCTCACGCGGATCGGCTTTCCCGGCTCCAGGGGCAACTTCGTCCGCAACGGGACGTGGACGCCGGTGGTGGTGGACATCTCCTCGGTAAGCGGCGAACCGTTCGACGGAGAGGTCCGCGTCGCGCGAGCCGACGCCGACGGAGACGTGACCGTCGATCGCATGCCCGTTCACCTGGACCGCCCCCCCGCCGATCACGTTCGTATCACACTGTACGCCCTGGCCGGCGCCGCCAGCGGTCGTGACGCCTTTCCCGTCGAAATCCGCGACGACCAGGGCCGCCTCGTGCAGGTCTACGCCCCCGATCCGACATATCAGGTCCGCCCCACGGAGGGCGCCGAACCGCTGGACATCGGCCCGGACGACGTGCTGATCCTTTCGGTCTCTTCCCAGACCCTCGGACGACTTCGGGAGCTGACCGACGAGACGCGGGGCGTCCAGTACGACCGCATCCCGCGGGTGGCCCATCTGAGTCCCGCCGACCTGCCCGAACTGTGGATCGGACTCGAGGCGGTGGACCATCTCGTCTGGGACGACGCCCGCCCGGAGGAACTGACGGAACGGCAGCGCCGGGCACTGATCGAATGGGTCCGCCAGGGGGGGCATCTGGTGATCGCGGCCTCCCGCTCGGCGCCGTCCATGCGGCTGCTGCCTTCGTTCGATCGGATTCTGCCGGTGGACGTCGGCGAGGTGGAGATGGTGGAGAACCTGCCGGAACTTCGCCGTCGGCTGCTGGCGCCTTCCAGCACGGAGGAGGCCCCCGTGTCCCGCAGGGGAAGCGAGTGGTGGCGGCAACCGTATCCCGATCCGCTTCCCGTCGTCCGCTGCACGTTGCGGAAGGGCGCCTATCGGATTCCCAACGCGCCGGGCTATACGTCCGACGTCGTGACGCAGCGATCCCTGGGCCGGGGACGGGTGACCTTCTGTGCGGCCACCCTGCACGATCTCTTTCAACCGGGCGACAGCGCGGTGTCGTTTTTCGAAACGCTGTTCCACCTGGTGCCCATCGACCCGGAAACGCAGCCGCAAGCGTACCGGACGACGGAGTCGACGCGGCTGTTCCCCTACGTTGCCGGGGCGGTGGCGTTCATCGGATCGGGGAGCGTGTACCTGCTGACGGCGGGGATCTTCAGCCTCGTCTATGTCCTGGCGGCCACGATCGGCATCTGGCGGATCCTGGGGCGGCGTGGGTGGCGACATCAGAGCTGGAACGCCTTCGCGGTGGTGAGCCTGGCGGCGAGTGCCCTGGCTGCCGCCGCCGTCAACGGCGTCCGCGGGTTCGGGGAATCCCTTCGCCAGGTGAGCATCGTGGACATGGAAGCGGGCAAGACCGTCGGCACCGGGACCGTCCTGATCGGGCTGAAGACCGGTCTCGACAGGACGATGGACCTTTGGCTGCCCGACGATCCGAAGGCGGACGCGTCGCCCGGCCTGACCCGCGGCTTCTTGCGTCCGATGCCCGCCTCCGCCAATCCGCTGGAGACGGGCGGCACCTTCACCGACCCGGTGGAATACCGACTCCGCCCCTCCTCCGCCGTCCTGGAAGGGGTGCGGATCCGCGGCACGCTGAAACGCCTGGAGGGTCGCTGGCGGGGACCGCTCGCCGGCCGAATCGAAGCGAAGATCGCCGTCAAGGGGCGGACAATCGAGGAGGGCAGCTACCTCGTCAATCATCTGGGCGTGGATCTGACCGATTGCTACCTGTTGCAGGCACGCGTCGATCCCTACGTGGTGCCCGGCTACCGCGACAACTGGATCTACGCCTTTCCGATCGGCACCCTCGCCGCCGGCGCCCGCGTGGATCTGCCCGGACGTTGCTATCGGGACTGGGACGAATCGAAAAACACGCTCGATGCCTACATCGCCCAGTGGACACTGCGGCGGGCGCAGGAGGCCTGGGCGGATCGGTTCATGAGCGTGGCGATCGACCGCCGCTTCCGCCGAAACGTCGATTTCTCCATCGCCGGGCAGGAGAAGAACGCCCTTCTCCTGCTTTCGACCGCCTCCGAGTTCGAGCCGCGGAGCGTCCAGCGGTGGGGGTTTCGGCAGCAGTATGCGCTGTCGCAGGACCGGGCACGGAGTCTGGACCTGTCCTTCCGTCTGCGGCGGGACAACATGATCCTGATCGGCTTCGCCGACGATCCGGGACCGATCCGCCTGATGCGGCGGACGGGAGAGAAGACCTTCACGCCGCTGCCCCCCGACCCGGACGCCTCGTGGACGATGTACCGGATCGATCTGCCGGTCACGGTGCTCGACGCCGACGCCGATCCGCTCGCCGGCGAGGACGACAAGGTGGAGTGAGACGACGCAGTGGCCATCGTCGAGACGATCAACCTGACGAAACGCTACGGCAAGCTGGTGGCGCTGAACAACCTCCGCCTCAAGATCGAGGAGGGGAATGTTTCGGCTACATCGGTCCCAACGGCGCCGGCAAGACGACCACCATCAAGATCCTCTCCACGCTGTTGCAGCCGACATGGGGCGAGGCGCGGGTCTGCGGACACGTCGTGGGGTACGAGTCCCCGAAGATCCGCCCGCTGATCGGCTACGTCCCCGACTTCTTCGGCGCCTATGAAGACCTCGTCGTGCAGGAGTATCTGGAGTTTTTCGCCAGCGCCTACGGCATCACCGGCCAGCAGCGCACCCGCGTGGTCGGCGACGTGCTCGAACTGACCGACCTCGTCTACAAGCGCGACACGCTGGTCGATGCGCTCTCCCGCGGCATGAAACAGCGCCTCTCCATCGCCCGCGTCCTTCTCCACGACCCGAAGGTGCTCTTCCTGGACGAACCCGCCAGCGGACTCGACCCGCGGGCGCGGATCGAAATCCGCGAGCTTCTCAAGGAACTGCACCGGATGGGCAAGACCATCCTCATCAGCTCGCACATCCTCCACGAGCTGGCCGAGCTGTGCACCACGGTGGGCATCCTCGAAAAGGGCGAACTGCTGCTGCACACGACGATCGAGGACATTCTCCGGCGGGCGCGGACGGGGACGAAGGTCCACATCCGCGTGGCCGAAAAGCAGGACCTCGCCGCGTTGCTGCTCCAGCGCACGAAGGGGATCAAACAGGTCGAGTCCCGCAACGGCGTGCTGGTGGTGGAACTGGCGCGACAGACGAACGACTTCTCCACCCTGGCCCGTCTGCTGCTCGACAAGGGCTTCAAGCTCCAGGAGATCAAGGAAGAGGAGGTCAACCTGGAGACGGCCTTTATGCGCCTGACGAAAGGACTGGTGCAGTAACCCGGATGAACCGATGGTTGTACACGCTCGGGCTGACCCTTTGGCGGCTGCTGCCGGCCAATCCGATCCTCCTGCGCGTCGTCTGCGCTTCCTCGAAGCGGGTGCGGCATCACTGGCTCCGTACCGCCTATCTGGTCGTGCTGGTGGCCGTTGTGATCGTCTCGATGATCCCCACGCTGAGCGGGCGGGAAGCGTCGCTTTCCGACCTCGCCAAGAACGCCTCGCAGACGTTCGCCCGCGTGTCGATGGCCCAGCTCGCCCTGATGTGCTTCCTCGCCCCCGTCTTCACCGCCGCCGCCATCACCCAGGAGCGCGACGCGCAGACGTTCAACATCCTGCTCGCTACCCCGCTGACCAACGCCCAGATCGTCTTCGGCTCCCTGCTGAGCCGCCTGTATTTCCTGATGGTCCTGCTGCTCGCCTCGCTGCCGATCTTTCTGACGACGATGGTCTACGGCGGGGTCACCTTCTCCCAGATCAAGCAGAGTTTCGCCCTCTCGGCGTCGACGGCCGCCCTGACCGGGGCCGTGGCCATCTTCATCGCCATGATCGGCGTCGGCACGCGGCGGACGATTTTTTCCTTCTATCTGGTGATCGGGTTGTACCTGGTTTCGCTCTACCTGCTGAGCCGATGGTCGGGCACCTGGCTGGAGGCGTCCCCGGCGAACGCGCTGGGTCGGCGGATGAGCT
Source organism: uncultured Phycisphaeraceae bacterium (assembly GCA_964574925.1). GTDB lineage: Bacteria > Planctomycetota > Phycisphaerae > UBA1845 > UBA1845 > CAZNQN01. The sequence continues at coordinate 8,548 of CAZNQN010000008.1, forward strand.
GGCTCGCCCCCCTGCATCCGTTCCTCGCCCTGGAGGTCGTATTGCACCAGGTCGCGCCGCCGCTGCCGGGACGGCTCGACGAGTGGCCGTCGCCGGTGCGCTTCGCGCTTTCCGACCCGGCCGGCTGTTATGTCACGTGGACGCTGCTGCTGGCGGTTTTTCTGACGATGGTAAGCGTGCTGTTCGTCCGACGCGGCGCGAAAGCCGGCGAACCGAACCGCTGGACGCGCATCGTCGATCGTCTTCTCCCTCGTCGCCGATCGAACACGCTGACCCGCGCGCCCCGCCCGGTCTGGAAGAATCCCGTCGCCTGGCGCGAGGCCCGCGTGCGGACCATCGGCGGCGGATTGATGCGACTGGCGGTGACCGGACTCGGTATCGCCGGTCCGGCGGGCCTGTGGATCACCTATCTGCGCGGAGATACGGCCTATGCCACCACGGCCACCTGGCTGTCCGCCGTGATGATCGTCCAGTTCGCCCTGGCGCTGATCGTGGCGACCAACGTGGCCGCCACCTCCATCACCCGTGAGAAGGAATCGCACACCCTGGATCTGCTGCTGACCACACCGCTCACCAGCCGGTATATCCTCTGGGGGAAACTGCGCGGGCTGCTGACGTTCGCCCTGCCGCTGCTGCTCGGACCGGCTCTGGTGCTGGTGGCGTTCGCCGTCGCCGACGGCCTGCGCGGGCGGCAACCTCCGCTGGTGGGCATCGAGACGGCGCTTTGCCTGGCGGCCCTGCTGACGGTCTATACGGCCGGGGCGTGCGTGCTGGGCGTCCGCATCTCCCTCTCCGCCAAACGCAACGTCACCGCCGTCATGAACAGCATCGGCGGCATCATTTTGTTGACGGGAGTCTTCTCCATGCTGGGCTTCGCGTTCGTGGACGCCTCGGGCGGCGAATTCTCGGCGTTCCTGGCGCCGTTCACGCCCTTTACGGCCGTGCGGTATCTCGTCGACCTGGGCGCTCTGTTCCCCTCGGCCAAGGAGTTCTACGACAACGTCGCGACGGCCCGCTCGGCGGCCCTGCTCGGAAGCGCCATCGCCCTCGGGCTGTATGCCTTCGCGGTCTGGCGGGCGTATGCGGCGCTGGTGCAGAATTTCCACATGACACTGCGCAGACAGTCCGCACAGGGATAGACACGGAGTCAACCATACGCCGCCCCACACGACGGCGCCGCGCCTCTATGACACATCCGTACCCGTCTGCCTGCGCGTGTCTGCGTGCGGGCATGCAGAGGCAGGCGCTGCAACGCACACTGATGCGCGAACGGAAGCAAACAGAGCCGCGACCGTGAGGGAGCGGTCGTCAAAACGGTGAACGATGAACGGCGATCGTGCGTTTCCCATTGCTGTCTTCCGAGCCGCGGGCTCCAGCCTGCGCGATGCACCAAGTCCGCATCGGCCTCCGATGCGGGAAGGGCCGGTCCACAATTATGAGAAACACTCCACCGAATCGCAAAGGACACGGGTGCCGACAGGAGCTCTGTTCCACCGATCGAGTCGGTGCCGAGAGCGCATTCGTTCAGCACTCGCCTTCGATATTTCCAAACGGAGCCGCGATCGTCTGCCCGTGCGTGTGGCACGCACGCGGACAGGTGAGAAAGCCGTCCTCCGCCGCAACGGCGTCAAGACCATCTGCTGCGCGACTCTTCCTACTCTTTTCCCGTCCGCAAATAGCGGATCGTGTATTCGAGCATGGGACGTACCAGACGAACGTCTTTCTCGGTCTGAAGCTGCGCTTCGAGAAAATCCGCAAGCTCCTTATCGCCCGCTTCGCCCAGGGCGCAGATCGCCCCCACGATCCGTTGGCGGATTCCCGCATCCGGTTCCTGGCTGAGCATCTGCCGGAGGAACCCGATCGCCCGCCCGGCCTCTACATGCCTCTCACGAGCCTGCCCCTCCAACGCCCGGACGATCTGTCTGCGGATCTGGAGATCCGCCAGAGCATCCCCCTGATGGGCGAAATAATCGTCCACAAGCTCGTCCGCCGATCGCTCCGGCATGGAGTCGAGATATGTTTCCAGTCGATCCCAACGCGGATCGTCCGGATGCTCGCGATACGCGCGGCTGGCAACAATGCTCAACGGGAACAGAGGCTGCTTGTCCGGTTGTCCGGGATCCGCCAGGTGCTTCTGATAGGCAAGCCATCCGCGGTCGGCGATCCAATGCCCTTCGGTCCCCCAGTTTCCGCTTGTCCATAGTGTGTCGCAGAACCGCATGAACTCCTCCGGAGGGAGTTTTTTCCGCAAAAGGCTGACGGCCCGCAGCCGCTCGCTTCGATCCGGATCGGACGAGGCGTGACGCTCGAGAAGCTCCGTCGGCGAGGACGCATCGAACGCGCCCGACTGCAACACCTCCCCCGAAGCCAGCGTGACCGTCTCGGGTTCCTCCGTCGGCGGGAACAGTGCGTCCAGCTCCGAGAAGTCCTCGAGGATGTTGACCCCGTTCGTCCGCCGCGCGGCGCCCGGAGGCCGGAGCACCACCACTTTCGGAAAATCCCGTGGCCGAAGCTTGAAGCCCTCGTGCGCCTTGGAACCCGCCGCGACGACGAAACGCACGTTGTGACGTGCAATGAACCGTTCGATCCGCCGGGGAGGCTCGGGCGATACGGCGATGACCGTCGTATCCCGCCGGGCATCGAGCCGTTGCAGCGAGGCCAGATACGGCTTGAGGCTTCGGTGTTGAAAGGACGTGAAGAAGAAAAGAACGACGGTCCGGTCGTCATGCAGACGGTAATCGTGGAGGTTGAAAAACTTCTGTGCCGTGATCTGCACCGGCTTCGGAGGAACGACGAAGGGAACAAGACCCATGACCTGGAAACAAAGGGGGATCCACATCGCTTCACCTCGCCGGAAATAGTGACATTCGATGGATCATCAAGCCGTTATCAACGAGCTTCGTGGCAGGGCGAGGCGCGAGGCTTCGCGTCTCGACTTTGCCGGCCTCCGCAACATCGATCGCACGATCGCCTCTTCCGGCGACACGGAAAGCCGACATCCCCGTCGTGTCGTACACCACAGTCGCCATTGTATTATAGCTCGCCCATGGAGTCGGCGGAGAGACCTTCGTCACCCGCGAAGTCTGATGCGCTGATACCCTCGTGCCAGACACCGTGCGGGAATGATCGAACAAACGAACACCGTCTCACGAACGGCGGGAAAAGCGTCCCACCGCCAATCGTTCGTGAAGACCGCAATGGGCTGAAGTGGCACACGATTCCCCGAAGGTTCTTATGCCCGCAGGGAGGCGTAGACCTCGCGGACGAGCGATTCCGGTACGTCGTCGCGGATGATCGGCCGGCCGGCGTCTTCCAGCAGCACCAACCGCGCCTTGCCGTCCGCGATCTTCTTGTCCCGCCGCATCACCTCCATCACCGCCTCCGCTTCAGGGGGGGATTCCAGCACCGTCGGCAGCCCCAGACGCGACAGCAACGCAGCGACCCGGGCGGTCAGCGTCGGCGCCGTCAGCCCGATCCGCTCGCCGACGCGACACGCCGCCACCATTCCCAGCGCCACACACTCCCCGTGGCGAAGGGCATACCCGGCGCACGTTTCGATGGCATGACCCACCGTGTGGCCGAAGTTGAGCAGCATCCGCAGACCGCTCCGCTCCTCGGCGTCCTCCCGCACGATGCCGGCCTTGATCTCCACGTTCCGGCGGATCAGCACCGCAAGCGTCTCCGCGTCGCGGGCGAGGATTCGGTCCGCCCGGTCCTCGTGCCAGGCGAGAAAATCGAACGATCGGATCAGGGCGTGTTTGACCGACTCGGCCAGACCGGCCCGCAGGTCCCGCTCCGGAAGCGTCTCCAGACAGCCGGGGTCGATCCCGACGCAGACGGGCTGATGAAACGCCCCGACGAGGTTCTTCCCGGCCGGAAGGTTGACCGCCGTCTTTCCGCCGACGGCCGCATCGATGTCCGCCTCCAGCGTGGTCGGGAAAATGGCGAACTGGACGCCCCGCATCCAGGTGGCGGCCGCGAACCCCGCCAGGTCGCTCACGACGCCCCCGCCCAGAGCCGCGATCACCCCGTCCCGCGGGAAGGCGAGCGCTGCCAGCCGGTTGTAGATGTCCTCCAACCCGTCCAGGCTCTTGGAGGCCTCCCCCGGCGGGATCACGTGAAGATCGAAGTCGAGCCGTTCCGCTTGGAAGGATCGGCCCACGCGGTCAGCGTACAGGGAGGCGACGGTCTCATCGCTGATGAGCAGCACCCGGGGCGGTCGGCGGCCGGCGGCTTCGATAAGCAACCGGGCGGCCTGCTCCAGACACCCGGCGCGAACGGCCACCCGCGTCGAGCAGGATCCGAACGGAATGGTCAGATCGAACACCGTGAACCGCGTCCCTTCGTCATGGATGCCGTCCCTCTTCCGCGCCCGGCAACGAACGTCGCCGAGGCCGGGGGAACCGGCCTTGCTTCCCTATGTCGGATTTCACTGATAATGCAATAAAAATGTATTTTCTTACATTTTTCCGCCGTCCATCCCGGCGCGATGAACCGTCGTCGAAGGCTTTCGTAGCATCGAGAGGGTCGATGGGGCGGCGCGTATGTCAGGACCGTAACGATCCCCGTCGGGGGTTGCAAAGCGCAACGTTTTGCCCTATAAGAAGATACGATTGGTTTGCATCCCGCATGCCGGCGCCGGAGGCGTCTCCAACCCGCGGCTGGATTGACGAATCCACTGACTTCCATTATAATCGGACCTAAATGAGCAGAGCGACCATTGCACGCCCGAAGCGAAGCTCCCGCAAAACGGGCACCTCCAAGGGCCAGATTCGCACGTTCCGTCAGGCAGTCAACTACCTGAACTCCCTGACCGACTACGAACGCGCCCCTGCATCGAAGTACAACACGAAGAATTTCAGCCTTTCGAGAATCAACCGCATTCTCAGCGCGCTGGGCAACCCGCATCGGAAATTCCGCTCCGTGCACATCGCCGGCACGAAGGGGAAGGGGAGCACGGCGGCCATGCTCAACGCCATGGTGCGGGCGAACGGATACAAAGTAGGGCTTTATACTTCTCCCCACATTCTCAACGTTCGCGAGCGGATCGTCGTCAACGACAAGATGATCAGCGAGGCGGAGTTCGCCCGCAGCGTGGCTGCGGTGGCCGCGGTGACCGCCAAGGCCAAGGTGCCCTCCCCGACGTACTTCGAGGTGCTCACGGCTGTAGCGTTCAAATACTTCGCCGATCAGGAAGTCGACCTGGCAATCGTGGAGGTGGGGATGGGCGGTCGTCTGGACTGCACCAACGTCCTCAAGCCGGAGGCGATCGGCATCACCAGCATCAGCATCGACCACATGGCGCAACTGGGGCGGACGCTGCCGGACATCGCGAAGGAAAAAGCCGGGGTGCTGAAGAAGGGCGTGCCGGTGTACAGCGCCCCGCAGGCGGAGGAGGTCAAGCAGGTGCTGGCGGACTGCGCGGCCGAGATGAACGCGCCGCTGAAGTTCTCCAACGAGGGGGTGGATTTCAGCTACCGGTTCGAGTTCTCTCGGGCGGCGGGTCGGCACGCACGGATCTGCATCACGACGCCGAACAGCCGGTTCGAACATTTGCAGGTTCCGCTGTACGGGGCCCACCAGGCGGACAACTGTTGCCTGGCGTTGAATCTGCTCGATGCCCTGAAAGAGCGCGGATTCGAGATCGACGACCAGGAGGCGATGGCCGGTCTGAACCGGGTGGAGCTTCCGGGGCGGATGCAGATGATCTCGGAGGAACCGCGTATTCTGGTGGACGGGGCGCACAACGCGGCCAGCATCGACGCCTTGATGCGGGCGATCGGGCAGCACATTCCCTACGACTCGATGGTGGTGATCTTCGGGTGCCAGAAGGACAAGGACATTCCGGGGATGCTGCGTCGGCTCCAGGTGGGGGCGGATAAGATGATCTTCACGACGACCGGCTCGCCGCGTTCGGCGGAACCGGAGGAGCTGGCGGCGGCGTACACGGAGCATTCGGGCAAGATGGCCCAGGTGGCCGGCTCCCTGGACGAGGCCATGAGCATCGCCACCCGCGCCATCTCGCGGGAAGACCTCATCTGCATCACCGGGTCGTTCTATCTGGTGGCGGAAGCGATCCGGAAATACTCGAACCCCTCCTCGTAAACGATCCCCCCCGGCGGAACCGATAGACAGGTCGCGGGGGAAGCGGTTTTCGGGCGGCCGCGATATCGGTCGAAACCGTCGGGGGAAGACGTGAGTCCAACGTCGCACATCGCAAAGAATGATCAGCCGGTCGGCGGGGTACTCCGTGACGAGCGGGTGGTGCTGGACGAGCAGGTGGACTGGCCGGACGGAACCCGCCTGCTGATCACGCCGCTGTTCCCCGCGGACCATCCCGATCTGAAGACGGAACACGTCATCATCGCGGGGTTCGGACTGGCGGGGCGTTGCGTGGCTGACCTGCTCGAACACGCGGGGATTTCCTATACGATCATCGAGCGAAACCCGGTGACGGTGGAGACGCAGCGAGCGCTGGGACGGCGGATCATCCAGGGGGACGGGAGCGATTCGTCCGTGCTGATGCGGGCGGGGCTGCCGCAGGCGACGATCCTCGCCCTGACGATCCCGGAGGAAGAGGCGGTGCTGGCGGCGGTGGAGACGGCGCGGCGGTTGCGCCCCGATCTCTACATCATCGCGCGCACGCTGTATGCCTCGCAGGGAATGCGGGCGGTGCAACTGGGGGCGGACGAGGTGGTGAAGGCGGAACAGGCCGTGGCGTTGCAATTCTACGACCGACTGGCGCGCCGGCTGCGACGCAAGCTCGGATGAGACGTTCGGCCGCCTCGCGTCGGCCCGGCCGGTGGTGCGCGAGTGCCTTCATCCGACCCGCCACGCGCATCTCGCCGGTACATTTCTTGAAGATATGCGGAGGTGTCCTGTTCCCATCGAATGCGGGCGGAGTACGGCTCCATCGCGCGGGCTGAAGCCGGGACTCGGAACACCGCCACGAGAAATGATCCGTACCCGGCGTTCCGCTCCGATGTTCCGCTCCCTCACGGTCGCGGCTCTGTTACGGCGGTCGCGGTTTTGCTACGAAGTCGCGGCTCAGTCCAGGGAGACGCGGGCTTCCCGGCCGGGCGCTGTTCGGACACCACGGAGGACGGAAAGAGAAGTTCCCCCTACTCGTTTCCGGGCGGCAGAACGCCCACCTGCAAGTGGCTTGCATACGCTTGCGAACGATACACCCGGTGGACGGCCTGGGTGAAATCCTCCTCCCGCGCGAGGTAGATATTGTCCACGTAGGTTTGCGGATTGCGGTCCACCAGCGGGAACCAGGTGCTCTGCACCTGCACCATGATGCGGTGCCCCGGCTTGAAGGTGTGCAGCACGTCCTGAAGGGGAAGGCGCACGCGCGTCGGCTGATCGGGCACGAAGGGGCGGGGGTGTTCGTCGCTGTCCCGGAACCGCCCGCGAATGACCTCGCTGCGCACCATCATCTGGTATCCGCCCGTGTGCATCCGCTTTTCGATCCCCGGAAAGTCTTCCGCGTCCGGCGGAAAGACGTCGATGACCTTCACCACCCAGTCGGCGTCGGTCTTCGAGGTGGAAACCCACAGGTCGGCGGTGATGGGACCGGCGAACGTGACGGGGTGTTCGAGCGGTTCGGTCTGATAGACCAGCACGTCGGGTCGCCGCCCCGCGAACCGCTGGTCGTCGGTCATGTATTCCTTGGTCATCCGCGTGGTGATCGTCTCGGTGAACGGGACGGGCTTGTCCGGATCGGAGATGTACTCGTCGAAGATCATGCCCTCGCCGCCGGGTCCCTCGAAGGAAAGTCCGCCGTCCTCGCGGAAGAACAGCTTCCGCATCTCGACGCCCGCGGGGGGCCAATCGTCGAACCGCCGCCACCGGTTTCGTCCCGTCTCGAAGACGAACGCCTCGGGCAGATCGAGCTTCCCTTCGTCTTTGAGATAATAGCGGAAGAAGGGCAGCTCCATCCGCTCGCGGTAGAACATTGACGTTTCGGATCCGAAATAGACGTTGCCCACACGGTCGCCCGGCGTCCGCGCCCATCCGCCGTGGACCCACGGTCCCATCACCAGCATGTTGAACACGTCCGGGTTCTTCTCCTCGATCGAGCGATAGATGTTGAGCGCTCCGTAGAGATCTTCCGCGTCGAACCATCCGCCGACGATCATCACCGCCGGGGCGACGTCGTGCAGATGCGGCAGCAGGTTCCGCGCCTGCCAGAAACCGTCATAGTTGGGGTGCTCGACGATCCGGTCCCAGAAGGCGATGTTGTGATGATAGTACCGCTCGTTGACGTTGCGCATCGGACCGAGGTCCAGAAAGAACCGGTATCCGTCGGGCGTGGGGAACTTGAAGCGTTCGGGCCATTCGGTGGTCGGTTCCGGCCGGGGCGGGCCGAACACGTACAGGAATCCGAACGCATGGGGTAAGAACAAAGCCCCGTGGTGGTGGAAGTCGTCGAACCACCAGTCGGCGATGGGGGCCTGGGGGGAGACGGCCACCAGGGCGGGGTGATGGTCGATCATGCCGGCGGCGGCGTAGAAACCGGGGTAGGAGATGCCCCACATGCCCACGCGGCCGTTGTGATTCGGGACGTGTTTCAGCAACCAGTCGATGGTGTCGAAGGTGTCGCTGCTTTCGTCGACGTCGGCGGGGCTTTTCTTTTCGTCGATGTGGGGTCGCATGTTCACGAACTCCCCTTCCGACATGAACCGCCCGCGGACGTCCTGATAGACGAAGATGAAGCCTTCCTCGGCCATGTGCCGTCCCGAACCGAGCCGCTTGCGATACCGGTCCTCGCCGTAGGGTGAACAACTGTACGGCGTGCGGAACAGCAGGATCGGATAGGGCTGGGAGCGGTCGCGCGGCGCATACACGGTGGTAAACAGTTTCACGCCGTCGCGCATCGGAACGCGGTATTCGTGCTTGACGTAGTGTTTGCGGATGAAGGAGGCTTCATCGAGCGCCTCGTCGCCGCGCTCGACCGGCAACCGGCCGGCGATGGAGACCACTTCGGGCGAGGACGGAAGGCGAAAGGCGATCCGCCCGTCCGGGGTTGTGCAGCCCCAAGAGGTCGCGCCCGCCGCGACCGCCACGACCAGCCTGAGCGCGCGTCCGATCCCTCGTACGTTGCTTCGTTCGTTCATGTCGGCATACCTCCAGCCCCCCGGTGGTTTCCCTTTTGTTCCGGGAAAGGGGCACGGATGTCAACCGGATCCAAAGAAATGCAGAAGCGGGCGGGGGCGGACGGTCCTCAACCCTGCAACGGAAGCCCGTCCGCGTCGCGCATGGCGCCGCAGAAGCAGAGGATGCCTTCGATGAATCCCCAGATCGATCCCACCGTGCCGAAGGTCAGCACCGTCACGAGGATCTGAAGAAGGCCGATGCCCGTATACCCCAGATAAAAGCGGTGCACGCCGAACGCCCCCAGCAGGATGCCCAGGGCGCCGGCCACCCATCGGTTCCGCCAGGAGACCATCTCCCCCGGTCGGGGCGGACCGCCGAGTGCCCCGCCGCTTGCGCCGTGGACGGGCGGCGGCGGAGGCGGCGACAGGAGGCGCGACGGTTCCAACGGCTGCCGGCAGTGCGGGCAGCCGTTGGAAC
>CAZNQN010000009.1:0-16699 GCA_964574925.1 uncultured Phycisphaeraceae bacterium
GTGTGCGAGGCGTTCGGCGTGGCGGCGCTGGAATCGCAGGCGATGGAGGTGCCCGTGGTGGCTTCGCGCGTGGGTGGATTGCTGGACACGGTGCGGGACGGCGAGACGGGACTTCTGGTGGAGCCGTGTTCGGCCGACGCGCTGGCGGAAGGGATCGTAAAGTTGCTGACCGATTCGGCATTGCGGCGGGCGATGGGACGCGCCGGGCGGCGGTTCGTCTGCGAGCGCTTCGAACAGCAAAAGACGCTCGATCAGTGGGAAGCGTTCTACGAACGGGTCCGCGAGCGATCGTGTGTGATGGTGTAGCGGGGAGGTTTGACGAGGTGTTGCACAGTCGCCGTGTGGGATGCCTTCGGCGCAGCGAAAGGATCCGCTCCCTCACCTGTCTGCGTGCAACGCACAGGCGGGCGGTCGCGGCTCTGTTTTCCGGTCGCGGCTCTGTTGGGGCGGTTGCGGCGGGGTTGCGGGGCTGATGCCGGGACTGCGAACGGTGAGGCGGCACCGACGTTCACAAGCAGTTTTTTGAGGATCGGACAATGACCGTGACGGTCGATGAACGGACGCGGCGGGATCGGCCCCGCCGGGTGCTGATGATCGCCGCCGCATTTCCGCCGATGGGCGGATCGGGCGTACAGCGGACGGTGAAGTTCGCCAAGTATCTGCCGCGAAACGGATGGCTGCCGACGGTCTGGGCAGCCGAACCGCCCGACGACGCGCCGCTCGATCCCACCCTGCTGGACGATCTGCCGGACGAAGTCGTTGTGCATCGCCGCCCGGCTGACGGACTGGTGCGATCGGCCCGCCGCGTGGTCCGGCGGATGGCGCGGGCGCAGGGGATCACGGCTCGGCTGGGGGCGGCCGTCGACTGGCGACTGGCGCGCTGGGAATCGCAGCGCCCCTTGCCGGATTCCCTGATCCCGTGGGCGCGCAACAGTGTCACGCCTCTGGCACGGATCATCGAGCGGGAACGGATCGACGCGCTGTACTCGACGTTCAGCCCGGCCTCGAACCACTGGCTGGCGCTGCGGCTCAAGCGGTTGACCGGGTTGCCCTGGGTGGCGGACTTCCGCGACCTCTGGACGGACGATTACCGCTACGTCGAACCCTCCGCGGGACGCCGACGGGCGCATCGTACGCTGGAACAGGAAGTCCTTCAGGAAGCGGACGCGGTGATCGGCGTGACGCCGCGTCAGACGAAAGTGCTCGCCGCCCACTTGCCGCAGGAAGCGGACAAGTTCGTCACCATCACCAACGGCTTCGATCCGGACGACTACGAATCGGACGTCCCCGCGGGCGAAAAGACGCAGCGCGACCGGTTCGTGTTGGCCCACGTGGGACGTTTCGATCGGTGGCGCACGGGCGAGGCATGGTTCGCGGGATTGCGGCGGCTGGCGGACACCTTGGGGGACAAGCGGGAGCGATTCCTGCTGCGGATCGTCGGACACGCAGCGGGCGACACGCTGGCCCGGCTCTCGGCCGCGGGGATCCCCTTCGAATTCACGGGATACGTCTCGCATCGCGACGCGGTGCACGAAATGCGACGCGCGGATGCCCTGTTGCTCAACGTGCCGGACGGTCCGAACGCGAAGACGGTGCTGCCGGCGAAGGTGTTCGAATACCTGGCCGCCCGTCGCCCGATCGTACTGGTCGGTCCCGTCGGCGGGGCGTGCGAACCGCTGCTGCGCCGCCACCGGGCGGGATGGTGCGTCGGGTTCGATTCGCTGCGGATTGCGAACGTGCTTGAAACGGTGTTTTGCAAGTGGCGCCGCGGACGCTTGACCGGCATCGAGCTGCCGCCGGAAACGCTGGAGCCGTACAGCCGGGCTACGCTGACGGCACGACTGGCCGGGGTGCTCGATGCCGTAACGACCGGCGACCGCCCGGTGGAGGGTCGAAAGAGGCGCAGCGCGGAGGTGCTGGTGCCGTGAAGACGTCCCTGGTGTCCATCGTGATTCCCGCCTTCAACCGTGCCTCGCAATTGCCCCGCGCGCTGGATTCCGTCCTGGCGCAGACCGTCTCGGACTGGGAGATCGTCCTCGTCGATGACGGATCCACCGATGCGACGCGCGAGGTGGTCGCGCGATACCGTGACCGCATCGGAGACCGGCTGCGCTACGTCTTTCAGGACAACCGCGGTCCCGGAGCGGCGCGCAACCGGGGGATCGAGCGGGCGCGAGGGCGGTTCGTGGCCTTCCTCGACTCGGACGACGAGTTCCTCCCGAAGAAGCTGGAGCGGCAACTGGCGCTGGTTTCCCGTTGCCCCGATCTGGGATTCGTCTACAGCGACTTCAGTTACCGCGAGACGGGAGGCGCGTTCGTCTACAGCGCTTTCGCCGTCCGCCATCCCACCGCGCGGGAAGTGCCCTGCGAACCGGTGGGTCCGGCGCTGTTCCGGTGCCGTGGGAGTCTGTTCGATACGCTCATCCGCGGGTACTTCATCTGCACGATCACCGGCCTGGTTCGGCGCGACGTACTGGAGGAAGGCGTGCGGTTTCCGGAAGACCTCCGCTTCGGGGAGGAGTGGCTCTTTTATCTGCGGGTGGCGCGACGCTGCGACGCTGGCTTCGTCGACGAACCGCTTTCCGTCTATCACCACCACGAAGGCAGTCTGGCCCGCTTCGATCGCCTTCAAAACGTCGAAAACTTCCGCCGCCTGCTTCAGGCGATGCACGCGGAGTTCGGGCGCGACGCGCGGCGGATCGGACGGATCACACGCGGGCATCTGGGATTGCTCGAGCGTCAGCTCGGCTGCCGGGCATACCGGGAACGACGGTACCGCGAAGCGCGGCGGCATTTTCTGTCCGCGCTTCGCCGTCAGCCCGATGGCCGAACAGTCGTTCACGCATTGCAAGCCTTCTTCCGGGAAATGGCGACGCGCGGAGATCAGAGCAACGACCGCATCGCGGATCCGACGATGGCCGTCGAACCGGCAGGAGGGAGCTGCCGATGATCGACGGCCGGAGCGTTTGCGAACCGAACGCGGCGCGCTCCCCCGGCGTGCGGGAGGCGCGGAGCGATGCGCCCGAGGTGTGGGATCGCGTCTGGACGCATCGACCCGACGACGCGCGCGACGACGAACTGATCGAGCGGGAACGGCGCAGCGCGCGGTGGGCGTGGGTGGAACGGTCCCTGCTCGCCCGCTTCGGGACCATGCGCGGATTGCGGACGATCGAGCTGGGCAGCGGGCGGGGCGACCTGTCGGTCCTGCTCGCCGAGCGGGGCGCGGAGGTGACGCTGCTCGATGCCAGCCCCAAGGCCCTTTCCCAGGCGCAGCACCGCTTCGCACGCCGCGATGTGCCCGCCCGGTTCGAGGAAGGGGATCTCTTCGTCCCCGACGAACGGCACCTCGGCGCCTACGACGTGGCCCTTTCCTCCGGCGTGATCGAACATTACGCCGGGCGGACGCGGACGGATTCGATCGCGGCCCATCTTCGCGTGCTCCGGCCGGGAGGGCTGATCGTCATCAGCGTCCCCCATGCCCGATGCCCGACGTATCGGCTCTGGAAAGCCTACCTTTCGCTGCGGGGATGGTGGCCTTACGGGCGGGAGATTCCCTACACCCGCCGGGAACTCTCGCGGCGGGCGCGGGCAGCCGGGGTCGAGGGGGTGGAAGTCGTCGCGGTGGAGTTCCTGCATTCCGTCTCGGCCCACCTGCTCAAACCCTTCGCGCGGAGGAACGTGGACTGGATGGGTCGGCGCTGTTTCCTGGACGGCACCATAGGCTCGACGCTGCTGCTGTTCGGACGGCGGGGAGGACGCCGATGCGCGTGCTGATCGACGCGCGGGCGCTGCTGGGGCGATTCTCCGGCGTGGCCCGTTTCATCACCTCGCTCGTCGACGCGCTCGCTGAACGGGAGGGCGTCGAAGTCTTCGCCCTGTGCGGAAGCGAGCCGGACGGGCGCATGCCTCGTTATTGTGCTCCGAGCCGCAGGCGTCAGCCGGCGCGATGCAGCCGCACGCCCTCTGCATCCGGCGAAGAAAGGACCGGACCGCCGTCGCGGGAAATGCTCGAGCCGTGGCACAACGGGCGCAACGTGACGTGGATCCCCACCGATTTCTCTCGCGCGCACCGTCGCTGGCGGCGGCGATGGTGGTGGGAACGGAGGACACTGGGGCAATGGTTGCAACGCCTCGACGTGGACGTGTTTCACGCGACGTGGAACACAGGCGTGCCCGTGCGCTCGCCCGTGCCGGTGGTGCTGACCGTTCACGACCTGATTCCGTGGGATGACCCGGCCGGACATTTCGCCACCCGCACCGATCGGTGGGCGTATCGCGCCGCGCTGCGCGGCTCCGTGCGCCGGGCGTCCGCGATCACCACGGTGAGCCGCTACGTCCGCGACCGCGTCGTGTCCGAACTCGGCGCCGATCCGTCGCGGGTTCACGTGGTGGAAAACGGCGTGACGCTGCCGCCCGAACACAGGCGACGATCGGACGACGGCCCGGCCTATGTCCTGTACGTCGGCGGACACGAGTCGAGGAAAAACGTAGACGGCGTGTTTCGCACGCTCGCGTTGTACTGGGAACGCTACGATGACCCGATAGGACTGAAGCTGACGGGAACGCCGGATTGTCTGTCCCCGGCCGCAGCCAAGGCGTACGAAGCGCTGCCCGCGCACTGGGCCGACCGCGTGGAATTTCTGGGCGAGGTGGAAGAATCGCGGCTGACCGATCTTTATGGAAACGCCCTCTGCCTCCTGTTTCTCTCACGGAGCGAGGGATTCGGCCTGCCGGTGCTGGAGGCGATGGCGCACGGCTGTCCGGTGGTCGCGGCCGATCGGACGGCGCTGCCCGAGGTCGTCGGTGGCGCGGGCACGTTGCTGGATCCGGACCGGCCGGACCACGCCGCCGACGCCCTCCGCCGATTGCGCACCGATGCCAATCTGCGACACGAACGCATCCGGCGGGGGCGGGAACGGGCGGCACGGTTCACATGGGCGCGAACAGCCGACCGGATGCTCGACGTATACCGGCGCCTTCTCGGCACGCGACCGGAATGGGCCGACCGCCCGCCGCATTCGGCTCCCGAACCCGTCCCCTCGAATGCCGTCGCGTAACGGCACTCGAGCATTTTTCACGTCCGCGTTCCGAGCTGCGGGCCTGAAGCCTGCGCGATTTCTCCGTATCCTATTACCACGCCATGGGGACATTCTCCGTCCGCGGTTTTGAGAAGCACTCTGTTCGCGCCGCGAACCGGAGGCATCCACGAGATTCCGCTTTCCTCCGCCCGACAGGACGAAAACGGCCCGACCGCCCCCGGATGTGCGGAAGGGGGCGACAGGCCTCGATCCTCTTCCGACCTTCCCCGGGTGGCGGTATAGTAACCCTCGTCTTGTCCCCAAACGTCGCCATGAGCGCTCGGGGGTGCGGAGGCGTTCGTAGGACCGTGGTTGATCCGGCCCTTCTCGGCGGCAGACGACGCCGGACCGCCGATCACGGCAGCCCACGGCGGCGGACCCGCTCCGCCGCACGCGACAACGGCCTCGGCAACGGCATGGACGCGGAACGGAAAGGAACGTCACAGTGGTCGCACGCTGGGTGGCAGTGGCGGGTGTGCTCGGTCTGACGGCGGTCGCCGCCGGCGCCTTCGGCGCCCACGCCCTCAAGACCCGTCTGGAACCGAGGGATCTTCAGGCCTACGAGACGGCCGTCCGCTATCAGATGATCCACGCCCTCGCCCTGGTGGGGCTGGCCTGGTGGATGACGCAGCATCCTTCGTCTCTCACTCGCGCCGCGGCGTTCTGCATGGTCCTCGGCGTCGTCGCATTCTCCGGCAGCATTTATGCCCTCGTCTTGACCCACTGGCGCTGGCTCGGACCGGTCACGCCCGCCGGCGGTCTGTTGATGATGATCGGCTGGCTGCTGTGGATCGTCTCCGCCATCCGCCGAACGGGAGCCGTCGCATCGCCGTGACTGCCACCACTGTCGGCTCCATCCTCCGATCTACGCAGGCCTTTTGCGGACAGCTCTGCGACAAGCAGACCCTGCGCCACGGCATCGCCTATTACTGCCCTCGCTTCCCCCGCCTGGGAGAGGTCAATCAGTTCCGCGAAATCGTCGTGAACGATCCGCGGCGCCTTGAAGAAGCCTGGCAAGAGTGCGAAACGTTCTTCGCCGCCCAGGGATTGCAATGCGGCCGATGGGCCCCCGCCGAAGGGTGGGCCGGCGACGCCATGCGCGCGTTCCTGGCCGATCGCGGTTTCCGCCGGCGCACGTACGCCGTCATGGCCCTGACCCGCTGGCCGGAAGCGGAATCACCCCCGAGGGTGCGCGTCCTTCCCGCCCGCGCCGTCCGCCGCATCTACGAGCAGTGGCTTGCCGCGCGGGACGACGCCGCCTCCGATCGCGTCCGCGCCGCCCTCGATCGACTCGACGATCCCCAGTATGACATGTTCGTGGCACTGGCGGGCAAGAAGCCGATCGGACGATGCGCCCTCTATCAGGTCGGCGACATCGCTCGCGTCATGGACCTCGACCTGGCGCCGGAGCCGTCGGCGGACGAGGCGGCCGACGCGCTGCTCCTCCACGTGCTCGCCCTCGCCCGCCGCCTTGCCATGCGCAACATCTGTTTGCAGCTCGACGCCGACGACGCCGCGCAACGAGACCGCTTCGAGCGGTTCGGATTCGAAGCCGTCGGCACCGTCGAGGAGTTCCAGCGGGATCCGTCTCCGTGATCCTCCGCGCCCGATTCGTTCTGCCCGTCACCGCGCCTGCCATCGAAAACGGCGCCGTCGCCGTCGAGGGAGAACGCATCGCCGATGTAGGGCCGGCCACGAATTGCAGCACCACCGACCCCGCGACGGATTTCGGCGATGCGGTCATTCTGCCCGGCCTGGTCAACGCCCACACCCACCTGGAGCTTTCCGCCCACGCCGGCCGGATCCCTCCCGGTCCGGACGTAATCGACTGGCTCGAGCGCCTCGTCGAGACCCTCCGTGCCGATCCGCCCACGGAAGAACGTGTCCCCGAAGCCGTTCGCCGGGGCGTCGAGCAATCCCTGCGAAGCGGCGTGACCGCCCTCGGTGACATCACCCGTTTCCCGGCCTGGAGCCGCCCCGTGCTCGATCGTTGCCCGCTCCGCGGCGTCTCCTTCGGCGAGATCATCGCCGTGGGGACGAAACGCGGGACGGCCCGCGCACAGATCGACGAAGCCGCCGCCTTTTGCTTTTCCTCACCCCGATGGCGGGTGGGCCTGTCGCCGCACGCCCCCTACACCGTTGAGCCGGATGTTCTGGAAACCTGTGCCGCCTTCGCTTCGGCCGCGCACCACCCCCTTTCCATGCACCTGGCGGAGCTGCCCGAAGAGGAGACTTTCACCCGGACCCGATCCGGGCCGCTCGCCGAATATCTCCAACGCCTTGGCGTCTGGGACGAGCAGGTCCCCATTCCCGGTTGCCGCCCCGTGGAGATGGTCGCCTTCGCGGGACTCCTCACACCGCGCACCGTTCTCGCGCACGTCAACTACGTCGGCGACGAGGACATCGCTCTGATTGCCCGCAGCGGCGCGTCGGTGGCCTACTGTCCGCGCACCCACGCGGCGTTCGGCCACCCGCCGCACCGCTTCCGCGACATGCTGCGCGCGGGCGTCAACGTCTGCCTCGGCACCGACAGCCTCGCCTCCAACCCGTCCCTGTCCGTTCTGGACGAGGTCCGCTTCCTGCACCGGCGGCACCCGGACGTGCCGCCGGAGGACCTTCTCCGCATGGCCACCCTCCACGGCGCCCGTGCCCTGGGCCTTGCGCGCGAGGTCGGAAGCCTCGAACGCGGCAAGGCGGCCGACCTCGTCGTCGTTCCCTGCCCGGCCGGCACGACCGATCCCTGGGCGCCGCTGCTGGGAAGCGATGCGCCGCCGCTTGCGGTGTTCATCGCCGGCGCGGGCGTGCACGGGCCCGGATGCGCCGAATAACAACGGACGCCACCCTTTTCGGTGCCGTTGTCGTATGAGATCGGATCCCCTCCGCGCGGGACCAGGATCGCGCGCAGGCCGTACAGCCTCGATGCTGAATGGCTCGGCGTCACGCAGCTCTCATGCGGGATCCGAGGTCGGGCGCGGGCCGGGATTCGTTTCGCTTCTTGCTTTTCTCCTTATTCGTAGCGCCGGATGACGCCGATCACCACACCCTGAATCTCGACGTTCTTCGGGTAGATCGGTTTGTAGCGTTCGTTGGCCGGCTGGAGACGGACGCGGTTCTTCTCGCGGTAGAAGCGTTTGAGGGTGGCCTCCTCTCCGTCGATCAACGCCACCACGATGTCGCCGTTTCGGGCGGTGGAGCGCCGTTCATAGACGACCAGATCTCCGTCGCAAATCTGGTCGTCGATCATGCTGTCCCCGGAGACGGTGAGCACGCCGACGGGGTAGCGGCTGGTGAACATCTCCTCCAGGTCGATGAACTCGTTGTCCTCGACGGCTTCGATGGGACAGCCCGCGGCGATGCGCCCGACGAGGGGGATCCGGGTCGGGCGCTCATCGGGCAGGCAGGACAGCCCCCGGGGGGTCGGCTCCAAAGAGCGAGCCTTGTGGGGATCGCGCACGAGCAGACCGCGCTCGACGAGACCTTCCACGTGTTCGAACACGGTGATTTTGCTGATGCCGAGTTCGTCGGCCATCTCCTGCAAGGTCGGGGAATAGCCATGGGTCCGGCGAACGTCGCGGATCATGCGCAACACATCCATCTGCCGGGGCGTCAGTCGGTCGCCGGCGTTTTTCCTTCGTGGCATCAGGTGTCTCCGTGATCGAAGTCCATCCTTCCGGCCCGGTCACGACGGGGGGCAACCGCCGCTCCCGCAGGCGGGCGAGCAGGCCGACGCGCCGTCGTCGCTCCGCCTCCCGCGTGCGGGTCTCCTCGGTTGCCCGCGTGCGCCACATCGACGCCCCACCGACGGCTCCCGCGGCATCGGTGCCGGGATGCTCGAAGCGGACGCGTCGCAAACCCAGCAGCCGCAAGCACCACGAGGCGCCTGCGGATCGCCCGTGCTGTGTGGTCGTTCGGCCGGGCGGCCCCGCCGCGGGCACGGGAGGGGGCCCCGGGAGCCACGCGGTCCGATACTGGCCCCCGGGGCCGAACACGCACAGCGGTTCATCCTCGGCCGGTGTCGATCCCGCCCGGCCGCACGTTTCCATCGATCCCCGATCCTTCGGCTGGTTCATCTTCGACCGTCCCTGGTCTTGTGTTCGCTGTTTGTTCGGTCTTCAGAATATCCGAACGGAAACCGAACGTCAAGCGTTTTTTCGGAAGATTTTCGGTTTTTTTTCGGGTCCGCGGCAGAGTCGGTCGGCTCGCCGCACGATACCCCTATATGTTGGGTATCGGCCAACGAAAAGCCCAAGATGGAAGCAAAAACTGCCGACTCGAGGGCAAGGAACGACACAGGGCAGGAACTGTTCGGACGGTGGGCCGGAAGGCGATCCGATGGGCTTACGCCGCGGACGGCGGCGCCCGCGGCGCGGTTCGAGAGGAGAAAGGGGGAGCGCCCGAAGGAACCGATCGACGCGGCCCGACGGCCCGATCCGCCGCGTCATTCGTTCCATGCGCCATTGATCCTTCGCCATCGCTTTCGGCGAAGATTCCTCTCCGCTGTCCGGTCTGTCGGCGTGCGAGCACTCGCACGAATGGGAGGCTGGTCAAGCTTCCCGACAACGAAGAGGTACGACCCTGACCGGGCTTCCCCCGTGACAGACGGTTGCCACCCCGCTTGGCCTTCGGTACGGGAGGATCGTGCGGCGGGTTGGGTGGCGGCGTGTCGATACTTGTCGTGGAACCACGCGCACGCCTTCATGAGTTTTTATGATGCAGCCGCGGTTGACCCCTCGGTGTCTTTCAAAAGGAGATCTTCCCATGACGCGATTCGTGATGCGAAGGACGGACCTGATCCGGCGGGTTGGGATACGGGTGCTGCTCGTGCCGGTCCTGTTGTCCGGGTGTACGACCATGCGGCCGGCGGGGGGGATCCGCACGGCGCACAGCGCCGCCGATGAAAACGCTCAACTGGCCCAGCGACTGCGCGACCATATCTCCCTGCTCGCTCACGACGCGCTGGAGGGTCGGGGAACAGGCTCGGACGGGATCGATCTGGCGGCGGGCTACATCGCCGGACAGTTCGCCGCCGCCGGGCTGGAACCGGGCGGGCCTGACGGCACGTATTTTCAGCGATTCGAGATCGACCGCGGTTTCGAGTTCACGAAGGAGACGTCGCTGCACATCGTCGACGACGGGCCGGAACCGAAACTGCGCGAAGACTACATCCCCTTCGGCTTCTCAACGAGCGGCTCGTTCGAGGGTGACGTGGTGTTCGTGGGATACGGGATCACGGCCGCCGACCGCTCGCACGACGATTACGCCGGTCTGGACGTCAAGGGACGGGTGGTGCTGATGCTGCGTCGGGAGCCGACGTCGTGGAACCCGGACGGGGGCTACACCGAACATGCCCGCTTCGATCACAAGGTTCCGCTGGCGAAAGCGCACGGGGCGGCGGCGGTGCTGATCGTCAACCAGGATCCGGGTCCGGACGGGATCGACGGGCTGATGCGGTTCCGCCCGGCCCGGACCGACTACGGGATTCCGGCCCTTCACATCAGCCGGGCGCTGGCCGATCGGATGCTGGCGGCCGGCGGGCTGGCGTCCATCACGGCCCTGCAAAGGAAAGCGGACAAGGGGGAGCACGTTTCCGCCCCGCTGAAGGGGGTCCGCGTCGAGGGGACCGTTGCGTATGAGAAGAAAACGATCGTCGCACGGAACGTGATCGGCGTGCTGCCGGGGACGGGCGATCGAGCCGACGAATACATCGTCATCGGCGCCCATTACGACCACCTGGGCCGGCGGCGGGGCGAGATCTTCAACGGGGCGGACGACAACGCGTCGGGGACGTCGGGGGTGATCGAGCTGGCGTGGCGGCTGGCCGCAAAGCGGCACCGGGAACGGAGTGTGCTGTTCATCACGTTCGCGGGGGAAGAGATGGGGCTGCTGGGGAGTGAACATTTCGTCGCCCATCCCACGGTGCCGCCGGCGTCGATCAAGGCGATGATCAACCTGGACATGATCGGCCGACTCACGCCGGACCAAGAAGCGAACATGCTGGCGATCCAGGGGCTGGGAACGGGGAGTTCCTTCGCGGACATCGTCGAGCGGGAGACGGCGCGGGCGGGTCTGAAATACCTTCCCGATCCGAGCGCGCTGGGGCCGAGCGATCACGCCTCGTTTTACAAAGCCGGCATTCCTTCCCTGTTCTTCTTCACCGGCGTCCATGAAGACTACCACGCTCCCAGCGACGACGTGGAGAGGATCAATACGGCGGGCGAGGCACGGATCGTGCGACTGGTGGGCCGGATTGCGGAGGACCTGGTCAACGCGGAGGAATCGCCCGTCTATGCGGAGGTTCCGCAGGAGGCGAAGATCTTCCGCGGCATGACATGGGGCCGTCCCGGCGGGGTGGTGCTGGGGATCGTACCCGACGTGCAGGATGCATCGGATGCGCCGGGGGTGCGGGTCACCGCCATCGTTCCGGGTCGCGGGGCCGCGCGGGCGGGCATGAAGAGTGGTGACCGTATCCTGCGGATCGACGGGGTGACGATTCGCGGCCTGCGTGATATCCGCAAGGCGCTGAAAGGGAGGAAGCCGGGGGATCGGATCTCCGTGGAGGTCCTCCGGGCGGGCGAGAAACGGACGCTGAGTGTGGAGCTGACCGCTCGCGGCGGTTGAAAAAAGCGGCATGCGGACGAGGCCAATGAAAACCGCCCCGCCGGATGGGATGACCGGCGGGGCGGCTTGGTTTCTCTCATTCGGCCGGTCCGGCGTGTTCCTGTCTCCGCCGGTCCGGCGCAATCGGATCAGCTACCGGCCTTTTTGATCAGGGCGTCGAGCTGATTACGAAGGACGGCCTCGATGTTGGGCTTGGCCCCGATGTTGACGTGGGCGATCTTGCCGTTCCGATCGACCACGACCATGGTGGGGAAGCTGGTGGCGCGGTAGAGGCGGCCCACCTTGTTTCCGGCATCGGGGGCGAACTCCAGGTTGGAGCCGATGTCCTTGAAGATCTTGTAGGCTTCATCCTTGGAGTACTGCTTCCGCATCGTCTGCTGGACGTTGACGAAGCGGACGCCCTTGGCCTCATACTCGGCGCGGACCTTCTCCACGTTGGGCACCTGCCGTTTGCAGAAGCCGCAGTTGGGGGCGACGAAGTTCAAGACCGTGGCCGGATGGTTCTTGAAATCATCGCTGGAGATGGTCTTGCCGTCGTAGGTGGCCAGTTTGAACGCCGGAGCGGGTTTGCCGACGAGTTCCTCCGCCGGTCGCCGACGCGGCTTGGGCGGTGCGGTGGCGAACTGGGGGATGGGCTTGCCGGCGAGGAGGGCATCCAGCTGCGCCTCGACCCGCTTCTCCAGATCGGCGAGGTTGCCGACGTTGACGGCTTCGACCTTGCCGCTCTTGCCGAGCACGATCATGGTGGGGAAGCCGCGGGCGTTAAAGAGCGGTCCCACTTTGTTGTCGGGATCGTGCGCGATCTCGATGTTGCTGCCGACCTTCTGGAAAATGTTCACGACCTCGTCGGAGGAGAACTTCTTCCGCATGGTCTGGACGAGGTTGACGAACTTGACGCCCTTGGCCTCGTACTTCTGCCGGATCTTCTCCAGACGAGGGGTCTGCTTTTTGCAGTAGGGGCAATTGGCCGCCACCACGTTGATGATGGTGGCGGGGTGCTTCTTGAGAGTGTCGTTGTTGATGGTTTCCCCCTTGAGGGTGGTGAAGCTGAACTTGGGGGCGGGTTTGCCCACCAGATCGGTGGGATTCCCACGCCGCGGCTGGGGCTGCTGCGGTTTGCGGGCGGCCGTCTTGGCCTCGATCTTCGGAATGGCCTTGCCCGCCAGCAGGGCGTCAAGCTGCGTCTTCATGCGGGATTCGAGGTCGGCCACGTTGCCGACGTTGACCGCTTCGATCTTGCCGGTCTTGCCGATGACGACCATGGTCGGATAGCTGACGGCCTTGAAGAGCGGTCCGATCGTATTGTCCGGATCCACCACAAGCTCGCCCTTGAAGCCCAGCGTGTTGAGCTTGTCCACGGCCTGCTGTTGGTCGTACCGCTTGCCGTGAAGGGTCTGGCTGATGGCGACGAAGCGGATCCCTTTCGACGCGTACTGTTTGCGGACCGTTTCCAGCCGCGGGATCTGCCGGGCGCAGAAGGGGCAGTTGACGGCGAAGAAGTCCAGCACCGTGATCTTGCCCTTGAAGGTATCGGTGCCGACGGGTTTTCCCTCGATGGTCTTGGCCGAGAAGGAGGGCGCCATCTGGCCGACGAGTTCTTCCGCCGGGCGGCGCCGCGGCTTGTTGTTGGCGGCGGTTTTGGTCCGTGCCGCCAGGCTGCGGATCGGCACCTCGATGGTCGGCTTTTCCGGATCGTCGGTCTTGAGCACCAGCTTCCGTCCGGTGGGCGGGACGTTGTAATCCGGGGGGATCTCGATCTGCACGCTGTAGGATTTGCCCGGTCGCTGCTCGCTGATCTTGGTCTGGATCTTCGGATCGTCGGCTTTGGCTTCAAGCAGCCGGACGGGCTTCTCCCCGTAATTGGTCAGGCGGACGATGCGGATCGTGGGGCGCGTGGTCTGGGTGTTCTGCAACGCGCTCCGAGCTCCGAGCGTGACGGTGGCGGGGCTGACTTCCAGCCGCTCCGGCACACTGCCGCGGACGTTGATGGTGACCGTCTTCTGGGCATCGACGTTCGTTTCCAGGATCACCTGCCGCCGGAAGATCCCCGTCTGGAAGGGGGGCTTGTACGCGACGCGCAGCTCGTACTTCTGTCCCTTCTCGACCTCCTTGAGCTCCGTTTCCATCCCGCCGCCCGCTTCGCTCTTGATCTTCAGCTCCAGCGGTTTCTCGGTGTTGTTGGTGATGGTGGCGACCCGCTCCACCGGCTTGTTGGAGGTGATCTTGCCGAAATAGATGTTGGGCGGAGAGACGTCCACGTATTGCTTGACTTCCCCGCGGAGCCGCAACCGCAGCGTCGGCGTCACGGGATCCGTCGAGGTGATCGTGATCCCTTTCTCGAACCGGTTGTGCAGCCGCTTGCTGGAGACCGAGAAGGGGAACTCTCCGGATTCGCCCGGCTGGATCACCCGCGGATAATTCCCGGCGATCGTGCAGCCGCAGCTCGGCTTGACGCGGGTGATCTCCAACGGGGCGTTGCCCTCGTTCTTGATGATGAACGTGTGTCGCAGGACCGGACCGACCCAGACGGTGCCGAAATCATGGACCGGTTTCTCGCACTTGATGACGGGGCGGAGCTTCTTGCCGTCTTTCGTGGTGCTCGGCGCCTTGGCGGGCGTCTTGTTCGAACCGTCCTTTTTCGTATCGCCGATGAGTTTGATCTTCTCCATCTTGGCGATGACGGGAATGTCCTGCCCGTCGCTCTTGACGGTGCGGACCTTCCCGGGCGGCGGTTTCAACGCCCACGCCGAGCTGGTGGAAAGCGCGACCATGGCCGCGATCACCACCGTTCCAGCCCCTTTTCGACCGATTCGCCGACTCCCGTGCCTCAACATCGTCCCGTTCATGATCAACCGTCCCTTTCGTAAAAAACGTCCCATTTGTCTCTGACAGGAATTTCCGAATCTTGACCTACGATCGGCATCCCCTCGGACATCGTCCCCGTCGAGCGGAGCGTGCCTCGCACAGCTCCCCTCTTGTCGGTGTTTATACCCGCTTTGCCGCAGTGCCGACAAGCCGACGGTTCCCCGTTGTTACTGCGACGTTACCGGGGTGTCGCGGGCGTTGCGATCGGGTCGCAGGTTCCCCCGTTCCCGGCGCGTGCAGGCGGTTTTCCGGTCCCGCGGGCGCACGGAAGCGGAAACCGGCGCCGATAAGAATGCCGGGTTTCCCTCGTCCGCCAACGCTGGGATTCGCGTGTTTCGTCGAACCCATCCCCCTCCGTCGCCGGATTGCCCGATGCTCTTCCCTGTGCGAGCATGAGCCTATGACGGATCGGCGTCCGGCAAGACATCGCGCGCTGCTGTGGATCGGATCCTTCGGGCCGCTGGGGCACCTGCCGGCCTCGGGGACCGTGACGGTCGCGCTGGTGGGCGTCGGCCTCTACCGCCTGCTGAGCGCCGCGTCCGAGTCCCTCTACGTGGCGGTGACGCTTCTCGTCACTGCGGCGGCGGTGGCGATCCACGATGTGGGAGACCGGTTGCTGGGGGAACACGACAGCCGGACCCTGGTGTGGGACGAAGTGGCCGGTTTTCTCTGGGCGGTGGCGTTCCTGCCGTTCACGCCCCGGCTTGCCCTGCTGGCCGTGATCGTCGAGCGGACGATCGACATCGTGAAGGTTCCGCCGGCCCGGGCCATCGACCGGCGGTGGCGGGGAGGATTCGGCGCGGTGGCGGACGATCTGGTGGCGGGGCTGTACACGCTGGCGATCCTGCATCTCGTCGCGCACCTCGCACCCCGGTGGGTCGGTGTGGGATAGCTCGACCTTCGAAAACGGTTTCCTTCTTGCGGGACCGGGCGGTCGACGGTCCGCCGGTGCCGACTCACGATCCCGCTTGCGTTTTTGCCGTCCCGCCCCGTCTCGTGGTATAGTGGTACCGGGTTGCCGACCGTCCCGATCCGGAATCGCGCTTGCGGTGTCAACCTCCCGACCGACGGGACGGGCGGACCACACGGTTTCGCCCCACTTGAAAAGAAAGGAACGTCTCGTGAGCCGACCGATCGCCGAGCGCGTCCGCAACATCCGGCAAAGCGACATTCGCCGCTTCTCGGCCATCTGCGCCGCGATGAACGGCGTCAATCTCTCCCAGGGCGTCTGCGACCAGCCGGCGCCGGACGCGGTCAAGGAGGCGGCCAAGCGCGCCATCGATGCCGACCACGCCACCTACACCAACCTCCGCGGGATCATCGAGCTTCGCCGGGCCATCGCCGCGAAGATGCAGGACTTCAACGGCATCCCCTGCGACCCGGAGAAGGAAATCTGCGTCACCGTGGGCAGCGCCGGGGCATTCGCCTGCGCCGTCCTCTCCACCCTCAACCCCGGCGACGAGTGCGTGATCTTTTCCCCCTTCTACAGCTACCACGTGAACCTGCTGCGATTGTTCGGCGTCGGCATCCGCTACGTGGATCTCGTGCCGCCGGACTGGTCCTACGATCCGGCCCAACTGGAGGCCGCCTTGACCGATCGCACGAAGATGATCGTCGTCTGCACGCCCGGCAATCCGACGGGCAAGGTCTATACGGAGGCGGAACTGCTCGCCATCGCCGACCTGGCCAAGCGGCACAACGCCTGGATCGTCACCGACGAGATCTACGAGTACATCACCTACGGGAAGCCGCATGTCAGCGTCGCCCGCTTCGAGTCCGCGCGGGATCGCACCATCACCATCAGCGGCGCGTCCAAGACCTACGCGGTGACCGGGTGGCGGGTCGGTTACGCGGTCGGACCGGAATCGGTCATCGACCGCATGGCCGTCGTCAGCGACCTGCTCTACATCTGCGCCCCGGCGCCGCTTCAGCACGGCATCACGGCGGGGATGCAACTGGACGAGGCCTATTATCGGAAGATGCAGGCGGACTACCTCGCCAAGCGGGAACTGCTGGTGGAGACCCTTCGCGAGATCGGCTTCGACCCCTACGTCCCGGACGGAAGCTATTATCTGCTGGCGGCGTTCGAACCGGATCGCTGGACGGATGCCACCGCGGCGACGGAGGCGATTCTAAAC
>CAZNQN010000010.1:0-15937 GCA_964574925.1 uncultured Phycisphaeraceae bacterium
AACCTCCAACCTTCGGTTCCGTAGACCGATGCTCTATCCAATTGAGCTAGCGGCGCGACTGTCGGTTTCCGATCCGGTCGGGGTGGCACGACTCTCTTATCGAGCACGGAAAGCCGCCCGCGTCCGCGTGACCGGCCCCGCTGCCTCCAGCGACCGACCGGAAGAAGATGATACGCGCTGTCCCTGAGCGGGCAAGGCCATGAAGGGCCCGCCCATGGAAGTCTTTCCAGAGGCCCCGGAACCGTTCCTGCTTTGGCCTCGGCGTCCCACGCAAGGAGCCGGCAGGGACCCCGGTGTACACAGGGTCGGCCCAGTCATGTTGGGGGCCTCCGTCTCCGGTTTGCCGAGGAGCGTGGGGCAACCGTATTGCACGGCGCGTCGATCTCCCGGATGCCGTCGGTGCGGTGCTGCTCGATTCCAACCGGGGTATACTGCTTCCGTCATGTGGGCCATGCGACTGCACGAACCCGGACCGATCGAAACGAACCCGCTGCGGTGCGAGGAGGTTCCCGACCCCGTCCCGGGCGAGGGAGCCTTGCGGATCGACGTCGAGGTCTGCGGCGTGTGCCGGACGGACCTCCACCAGGTGGAGGGTGATCTTCCGATGCGCCGCCGGCCTGTCATTCCCGGTCACCAGGTGGTCGGTCGCGTGGCGGAAGTGGGGCCGGGCGGCACGAGCTTCCAACCGGGCGAGCGCGTCGGCGTCGCGTGGCTTCACCAGGCATGTAAGGCCTGTCGGTTCTGCCGCCGCGATCGGGAAAACCTCTGCGAGCGTGGTTCGTTCACAGGCTGGACCGTGGACGGCGGATATGCACAGTCGATCGTCGTTCCGGCGGAGTTCGCCTACCGCGTCCCGGGCGGCGTCTCGGCCGACTCCCTCGCCCCGCTACTGTGTGCGGGCATCATCGGCTATCGGGCGCTGCGGGCGTGTCCGCTGGAACCGGGCATGACGGTGGGGCTGTTCGGGTTCGGCGCATCGGCCCACATCACCTTGCAGGTGGCCGTTCATCTGGGATATGCGGTCTTCGTGTTCACGCGGAGCGAGGCGCATCGTCGGGCGGCGGCGGACCTCGGAGCCGCTTGGGTCGGAGGGGCCGAGGACGACCCGCCCCGCAAGCTGGACGGGGCCGTTCTGTTCGCGCCGGCCGGTTCGCTGGTGCCTCGGGCGCTGGAGCTTCTCGCCCCGGCGGCGACGGTGGTCACGGCGGGCATCCATATGAGTGACATCCCGCCCCTGCAATACCGGCGGCACCTGTATGAGGAGAAGGTACTGCGCAGCGTGGCCAACGCCACCCGCCGCGACGGTCGGGAACTGCTCGCTCTCGCGGACGTGATCCCCATCCGAACCGTGACGCACGTCTATCCGTTGCGGGAGGCCGCCCGAGCGTTGACGGACTTGAAACACAGCCGGTTCACGGGATCCGCCGTGCTGAATTGTCGGGCCGGCATGTGAACAGAAAGGATGCCGACGGGGGGCGGTTCGATGCGGCGCGGCGGGGCGATCAGCTTTCGGCCACGGGGGGCCGGCGTCCCCATTGCAACTTGCCGATCAGGTTGTGCCACTGACTGCACGCCGGATTGCGCACCAGCAGGAAATCGCGGTCCGAACGCGTGACCGTCACGCAATCATCAGGCTCCAGGGGGAAGGAAATCTGGCCGTCGATGATGACCGTCGTACCGGGGTTGACCTGGGCGGCGCGGACGTCGATGACGGCGTCGCGTTCGATGACCAGTGGCTTGTGGGTCAGGGAGTGGGGGGCGAGCGGTGTCAGGGCGATGGCATCGACGCCCGCCTGCATGATCGGCCCGCCGGCGGAGAGGTTGTGCGCCGTCGAGCCGCTCGGCGTACAGACGATCACGCCGTCCCCGGCCAGTTCCGTCAGCGGTTCTCCATTGATGCCGATGTCGAGGCGGATGATACGGAAGGGCGGTCCCGCCTGGATCACGCAATCGTTGACGGCGATCACCGGATCCCGCTTGACCCCGTTGCTCTGCACGCGGACGCGAAGCATCGTACGGCGGTGGACGAGCGTCTCGTCCGTGACGATCCGATCGAACGATCGGCGGAACTCCTCCATGGAAAACTCGGTGAGAAACCCCAGCTTGCCGACGTTGACGCCGACGAGGGGGATCGGTTCCCCTTGCAGCGAGCGGACGGCCCCGATCAACGTCCCATCCCCGCCGAGAACCACGACCCGATCGGCGCCCAGCGCGAACGCCTCCCCCGCGTCTCGGCCTTCCCGGGCACCCGCCACGTCGCAGCGACCACGGACGAAGGAGACGAGATCGCGCATTGCCTGCGCCGCCTCGGGCTTGTCCGGGTTGGCCAGGAAGAACACGCGTTTCTTGGATGATGTCGCAGACACCGGATCGGTCCCTGTCACGGTCGGTTCCGAAACGCCCGTCCCCCACGGCGGTCCGGGAAGGATCCCGCGGCGAACCGCCCGTTCGAGAAGTACCTCCGTGGCGTTTCCATCCTGCTCGTTTGCGCGTCGAGGCGCGGGCAGGCGACGGCGGCTCCGTACCGTGTGGCGATGCCGCGCATTGTGACGCCCGAGGGGATGAAACGCAAACGCACGTTGCAACCGGTGTCCTGCGGGAAGATGCCGGCGTCTGCGCCGCAGGAAAAACCGGCGCCCTCCGCATCACTTCGTCGTAAACCGCCTGCAGCGCAAGTCGGGGGGAAAGCCGCCGCGGCGGCATGCTTTCTCGTCCCCACCCGATCGCAGCGGTACGGACACATCGCCGTAACCGCGCATGGACGGAGGGTCGGACACCTCGCTCCGCCTTCGATCAGAACGGAAGTTCCGGCGGAAGCAACGCGAACAGATCGAGCCACTCGGAAACGCTCAGCGACGCCGGGCGGCGCGAGCCGTCCACCTTTGCCAGCAGCGAATCGACCGTCTCCGGGTCCAGGAACGACGCCAGCGAGGTGCGCAGCGTCTTGCGCCGATGGTCGAACACCTTGCGCAGGAACCGCGCGAACCGCTTCGTCCGATCGGCGTCGGTCAGCGGTCGCCGCACCACGTCCATTCGCATCATCACCGAGTCGACGGTCGGGGGAGGCCAGAACGTATGCGGCCGCAGGCGGGCGAGGATCGAGATTTCGCAATGCGCCTGGGCGAGGATGCTCAACGGCCCGTATGTTTTGCCGCCCGGCGGAGATGCGATCCGTTCCCCCACCTCGCTCTGCACCGTGAAACACAACCGCCTCACCTGCGGATAGTCGATCAGCAGGTTCATCAGCAGCGGGGTGGCCACCTGATACGGCAGATTGGCGACCAGCTTGACGGCGGACGGACCGCCTTCCCTTCCTCCTGCTTCTCCCGGTTGGTGCGCTTCAAGGGCTTCCGCCAGGGCCGGATGCAACCGGTGCTTGCTTTCCAGCGCGTCGCCGCAAAGCAGCGTGACGTGGGGCGTATCACGGAAACGGTCTTCCAGCAACGCAAACAACCCGCGATCGATCTCGATGCAGATCACGTGTCCGGCGCGCGCCGCCAGCAGGTCCGTCAACGCCCCCGTGCCGCCGCCCACCTCGACGACGCGATCCGCCGGACCGAGCTCGGCCGACGCCGCCAGCCGCCGCATCAGATTCCCGTCGATGAGGAAATGCTGCCCGTAGCGCTTCTGCGGACGCAGCCCGCACCGTTCGAGGAGTGCGCGGATTTCCCGCTTCGTCTGCACGTGGACGACGCCGCCGCGTTCCGGCACGAGGCTTTCCGACGGACGTGTTTCCGACATCGACATCATCCCGACAGTATACCGCCGCCCGCAGATTGCGGCGTGGCTCGAAGCAGCATGGTGAATGGCGAATCCAGAATGAACGGAACGACCGAGACCGATCGCCGTCGCACGATCCGCTGCATCGTCCGTTCCATTCGCAGTTCGCCATTCGGAAGGACCGCTTCCTCACGGTCGCGGCTCCGTTTCGGCGGCACGGCTTTGATTTCCCGCTCCCTGACGGTCGCGGCTCAGTTCACGGCCGCGACGCTGTTCCGCGTTGGGGTGCGCCCTGTACAATCGGCGCCTGGAGATCGTCCGCAGGATGCACGCTGACGGGAGACCTCGACAATGCGTTCCCACGAAGTGTTGAAACAGGCGGCCGACACGATCGGCGTCAAAGCCCTGGCCGCGGATCTGCACCTCTCCCCCGCCCTGGTCTACAAGTGGTGTCAGCCCTGGGACCCCGACGACCCCGACGCCGGCGGCGCCCGCAACCCCCTCGACCGCCTCGCGCAGATCCTCCGCGCCACCGGCGACCGCCGGATCGTGAGCTGGATCTGCGAACAGGCGGGCGGTTTCTTCGTCCCCAACCCGCCCGAGCACGCCCAGAGCATCAGCACGGAACTGCTCCGCAACACGCAGCAACTGGTCAACGATTTCAGCCGCATGCTCGCCGCCGTCACCCAGTCGGTCGAGGACGACGGACGGATCGAACCCGCCGAGGCCGAACGCATCCGCCGGGCGTGGGAGTTGCTGAAACAAACGGCCGAGGCGTTTACGATCGCCTGCGAACGAGGCCTCTTCCGCGACGCCGACTCGCCCGGCGCCTCGTATGAATCCTGATGATTCGGTCCCGGGCTGCGGTTCGATGCCCCCGCACGGCACTGGGTTTCGACGCGGAAGGGGGACGATCCTGCGAGGAAATGTCCGAAACCGAACGCAATCGCCGTATTTCCGAGCGCATCCGTCATGGAGACACCCCTTTTGCCGGCTGACTCGGCAAGATGGGATGATCACCACCGATCGAGAGTTCGGGACCGGGGCGGTGTTTCGGCCGGGGGCGTCGAAGCAGGAGATGAGCGGTTGGGCCCGTTGACGCGGGGGGTGAGGATTCGGTATGCTCAGCATCTCCCATCCTTCGGTTGAAAAAGAGCGGCTTCCGGCGAGGCGAAGGGGTGGGCGGGTTGGTTTTCCGATGCTTGAAGGAGAACGAAGATGGGCAGCATTTTCGAGAGCATGACGCAAACCGTCGGGCGGACGCCGCTGGTCAAGATCCGCCGCATCATCGACGCGCCGGCCACCGTGCTGGCCAAGTGTGAGTTCTTCAATCCCCTCTCCAGCGTCAAGGACCGCATCGGCGTCTCCATGATCGAGGCGGCCGAAAAGGAGGGCCGCATCACCCCCGAAACCACCATCATCGAGCCGACCTCGGGCAACACGGGGATCGCCCTGGCCTTCGTCTGCGCCGCCAAGGGCTACAAGCTCACCCTCACCATGCCGGAAAGCATGTCCGTCGAGCGGCGGGCGATCCTCAAAGCGCTGGGAGCGCAACTGGTGCTCACCCCCGCCGCCGATGGGATGAAAGGCGCCGTCGCCGCCGCCGAGAAGCTTGCCGCCGAGACGCCCAACTCCTTCGTGCCCCAGCAGTTCAACAACCCCGCCAATCCGGAGATCCACCGGCGGACGACCGCCGTGGAGATCTGGAACGACACCGACGGCAAGGCCGACATCCTCGTCTCCGGCGTGGGAACGGGCGGCACGATCACCGGCGTCGGCGAAGTCATCAAGGAAAAGAAACCTTCCTTCAAGTGCTATGCCATCGAGCCGGAGACCTCGCCCGTCATCACCCAGACCCGCAAAGGCGAGCCGCTCAAGCCGGGCAAGCACATGATCCAGGGCATCGGTGCCGGCTTCATTCCCGGCGTGCTCAACCTGGACATCATCGACGACGTGGTCACGGTGTCCAACGACGACGCCTTTACGTGGGCCCGGCGCGCCTCGAAGGAAGAGGGGATCTGCTGCGGGATTTCATCCGGTGCGGCCCTGTACGCCGCCAACAAGGTGGCCCACATGCCCGAAAACAAGGGCAAGGTGATCGTCGCCATTCTCCCCAGCGCCGGCGAGCGATATCTCTCCACCCCCCTGTTCTCGGAAGCCTGATCGAGGTTTGCGGACGTCGGTCGGTGGGACGATGCGCTGTCTTCCCTCCGCCTCTCCGCGCCGTTCGGTCGATAAGGGAAAGGGCGGCGCGGTGCCCGGAAGGTCCGGTTCGATCGCCGCGTCCGAGGGCACGAACCGACGCGACGGCATTCGGGGAGATCCTGCGGCGTTGATCGGGGGAACGGTCATTCTCAATCCGGTCGAGGTGGAGCTGCCCGGACTCCACCCGGTCTGGAACGATCTGCGCATCGGACACGTTTCCGACTTCCATTTCCACCGCTGGAATGCCTCGCTGGAACAGACTCAGCGGCTCCTGCTCGATGTGCCGTTCGATTTCATCGCCGTCACCGGCGATTTCGGCACGCTGCGCTCCCGCTGGCGGACCGCGGCGCGGTGGACCCGCCGGTTCTTCGCGCCCATCGCCGAGAAAACGCCCGTCTACGCCGTCCTGGGCAATCACGATCTTCCGCAGCAGATCTCCTTCGAGGATCCGCCCATCCGCTTTCTTCGCAACGAATCCGTGCTCATCGAACGCAACGGGCGGCGCATGAGGCTGGCCGGTGTCGAGCAGGCTTGCGGAGCGGAGGAGGACCTCGACGCCGCCCTCCCGCCGTCTCCCGATCCGGAAGCCGATTTCACCGTCCTGCTGGCCCATTACCCCTCCACCGTGTTCCGCCTGCCGCCGGGGCGGGTGACGCTTCAGCTTTCCGGACACACCCACGGCGGCCAGATCCGCCTGCCGGGCCTCGGATGCGTGTGGCCCAACGACGCCATCCCCCGCCAATGGGCCAGGGGACTCCGCCGCGTGGGGGGAACCTGGCTGCACGTGACGCCCGGCATCGGCATGTCGCCGCCGTTGCCGGTCCGCTTGTGGTGCCCTCCCGAGGTGAGCCGTCTGACGATCCGCGTCCCGGTCTCGACCGAGACGGGCACAGGCCGTCCGGTCGGAATCTCTTCGCCGGCCGAGGCGGGCGTCGCTTGACCGGACACACGTCCGGTTTTATAGTCTGGGAAAACAGGGAGGTTTGGTGAAGCGGCGCGGAGATTGTATCCGTTGTCCGATCATCGCCGGGTTGTTCCTGAACCGCTATCTTCGTCCGTTTTTTATTTGATTATTCTAATTGTTCGAAGCGCCCCTTCCGGTTTCCTCCCTCGGCCGCGAAAGCGGCCCGCATGAGTCCTACAATCGAAAGGCCGTTCCTTTCGCACTCGGCGAGTGGTCTTGTGCGCCGCTTCCGCTCGCACGGTGACGAGGAACGCAGAGGGCTCGGAACCAAGGGGGTGGGCGATGGCCGTTGACATTCCCAACTATCGCATCGTCGAAAAGCTCGGCGTGGGGGCGGAGAGCCGCATCTTCCGCGCACGCTGCATGCGCACCGGCAAGGACTACACCGTCAAGATCGTCAAGGTGGTCAAGCCGGAGGACGCCAACTTCGTCGAGCTGCTCCGCAACGAGTACGCCATCGGCTCCAACATCGACCACCCCGTCATCCGCAAGGTCTACGATCTCCGCCTGATGCGGCAGCGGCTCCGCGTACGGGGAGCCATCCTGTTCATGGAGTACGTGGACGGAATCTCCCTCGCACACAAGGAGTTCGATCGCCCCCTCGTCGATGTGCTCCGCATTTTCGCCGAGTCGGCCCGCGGGTTGGACGCCATGCACCGGGCCGGCTTCGTCCACGCCGACCTCAAGCCCAACAACATCATGGTCACCACCGACGGGCAGGTGAAGCTGATCGACCTGGGACAAAGCGCCCGCATCCACGAAGCCAAGGCCCGCATCCAGGGCACCATCGACTACATCGCCCCCGAGCAGATCAGCCGCGACGTCCTCGACCAGCGGACCGATGTGTTCGGCCTGGGGGCGACCCTCTACCGCGTGCTGACCGGACGGGCGGTCCGCACCGGCATGAACCAGACCATCTCCATCCACGCCCAGGGGCTGGTGGGGCGTCGTCTGGACGAGATCCACGAAGCGCCCGGGCCCGACCTGCCGCCGGTCGTCGTCCGCCTGATCGAGGATTGCTGCCGCCCCAACCCAGACGATCGGATCCCCGACATGACGCGCTTCATCGAGCGGGTCCAGCTCGCCCTGACCACCATCGACAGACAGATCGCCCGCCTTCGGGACGCAGCGGAGCGGCAGCCCGGCGAAGACGAGGAGGACTCCGCCCTGGAGCAGGCCCCGGACCCATCCGCCGGAGAGAACTGACGACTCGCTTCCCCCCTTCGTTCAGAGACCGCCCTTGGTATAGAAAACCTGGGCCGCCCCTCCCCGCAGCTCCGGCCGTCGTTCGGACCTTGGCCGCGGATGCGGATAACGAATCATTCACCTTGGACGCATTTATTACAGCAAAAGTTCTTCTGCGTGTCCACGCTGTTGGAAAGATGGGGAGGGGCGTTGCCGGCCTTATGAAAAGGCGTGCGGCACCCCGTAAAGTTGTTGGCGCGGTCAAAGGGTGCCGCAGCGAGTGGAAGCTTGGTTGTCGTTCTCGGTCGCCCGCAGGCTTCCGGCGGTCCGGGACGCGACGGCGCCCGAACCGTTCGATGCTATATCGGCCAAAGATGCGAAGTCAAGCAGCCTTCGCCTTCGTTCCCGGATTCGTCGGATGGGCGGTCCGTCCCGGCCGAGGGCCGATCGGTCTCGGCCGTGAACCGCTATTCTCCCGATCCTGCTCCATCTTAACAACGTCCCGCCCCGATTGCAAGCCCGATTCCGAAAAAAATTGCGATAATTTCATTCTACAAAAGATGTTGCGGATCACGTCGCCCCCCATTCACAACTTTCCCATTTTGACACAAGCCCCCGACAGCCGTTCCCGATCGGCCCGCTGAGGGGTGAGCGAACCCTTTCCGATGTGGAAGAGGAAACGCCCCAAGGATCGGTCGATCCGCGGCGGCGGAACCCCAGGCTGTTATCGGAACGACCCGACCGCCGCCCGGCTGGATCGTAGGATTGCCATGTCGGGCCGGATCGAACGGAGGAACCGGGGCGTCCCCGGCCGCAACCACGCGAGGGAGACTGCATGAATCCGCTGAAAATCGGCAACGTCGTCCGGGTGGAGAACGGGCGGGTGCAGGTGCTGATCACCGCCCCCGATCTGCATTTCGAGCACGAGGGGACCGTCTACCGGATCGGACAGCTCGGTTCCTATGTGACCATCCCCATGGACGGCTGCACGCTGGTGGGCTTCGTGACGGGCAGCGGGCGGCAGGAGGCGGCCGTGGTGGACGTCGAGCCGCAACTGCTGATGAACGTCCAACTGCTGGGCGAGATCCGCGCCGGACGCTTCAAACGCGGCGTCAACGAATACCCCATCATCGGCGACGACGTGTGGGTGGCGATCAAGAAGGACTTCGAGACGATCTTCGGAAGTTTCGACCAGCTTCTGGCCGGTTCGAAGCACCCGGCCAGTTTCACGCTGGGCCGGTTCGCCTACGACACCAGCTACGAAGTGAAGGTCCTGGGCTCGGAACTGTTCGCCAAGCACGTGGCGCTGGTGGGCAACAGCGGAAGCGGCAAGAGCTGCACGACGGCGCGCATCCTTCAGGAGATCCTCGATCTCGAACAGTCGCAGGTGATCCTCTTCGACATGCACGGCGAATACCGGGCGGCCTTTTCCGACGACGACGGACAGCTCAACGCCAACGTGACCTACCTGGGCGCCGACGATTTGGTCATGCCCTACTGGCTGCTCAAGTACGAGGAGCTGGAAGCGCTGTTCGTCGATTCGTCCAACCCGCTGAACGTGACCACGCAGATTTCGTTTCTGCGCACGGCGCTGTTCGAGTTCAAGCAGGACGCAGCCCGCCAGCTTGGGCTGACCCGCTCGCTGACGCTGGATACGCCGATCTATTTCTCGCTGGAGAAGCTCAAGACGTATGCGGAAAACCTCAACGAGGCCCGCTACGTGCTCAACGACGACCACCTGGCGTTCAGCCAGTTGGCATTGCGCTCGCTCGACCCGGTCGAACAGCAGAAGCTGATGCGCGAACAGCGCTGCCAGTTCAACCGGGGCAATCCCGAGGGCGAAACGCCGCATCCGCTCTATTTCGGCAAACTGCTGGGGCTGATCGACCAGATCGACACCAAATATAACGACCGGCGGTACGCGTTCCTGCTGCGTCCGGTGGAACACGGATTGAAATCGAGGTTCTTCCGGGACTTCCTCCGCGAGGCGGAAAGCGCCGATCAGGCCTCCAACCTGATGAACCACCTCATCAAGATCCTGACCGGGCGTCTGGAACCGCGCAGCAACCTGACGATCATCGACCTGTCGGGGATTCCGTTCGAGATCGTGGACGTCACCGTGGCCGTGCTGACGAGGCTGATCTTCGATCTGAACTTCTGGACGCCGGCGGATCAGCGTCATCCGACGCTGCTCGTCTACGAAGAGGCGCACAACTACATCCCCCGGCAGGAGGTGCGCAAGAGCTTCGCGAAAAAAGCCGTCGAACGAGTGGCGAAGGAAGGGCGCAAATACGGCGTCAGTGCCATGATCGTGTCGCAGCGTCCCTCGGAGCTTTCCGAGACGGTGCTGTCGCAGTGCAACAGCTTCATCGTGATGCGGCTCAGCAATCCGGAGGACCAGGCGTACGTGTCGAAGGTGGTCGGCAACCACTTCGCCGGCGTGATCAACATGCTGCCGGTGCTGCGTCCGGGCGAGGCGTTCGTGATCGGCGACAGCGTGCTGATGCCCATGCGGACCCTGGTGCGACCTCCGACCCCGGCGCCGCAGAGCGAGGACATGGACTTCTTCCGTCACTGGTCGGAAGCGGCCTCCAAAGGGGACATCGACGCCGTCATCGACCACTGGCGGCGGCAGACCCGCCAGGTCCGCCGCGACGACGAGGAGCAGGAGGAGACACCCCCCGCCACCGGGGCAGAGGCGCCGGCGCCGAAGTCTCCGCCCTCGCCCACATCCGCCGGGCGACCCGGAAACGGCCCGTCCGGAGGCATGTTCCGCAAGACCTCGAAGTGGTTGGTCTCGCAGTAGGGCCCCGTTCCAAACACATATCCCGCGCCGTAAGGGACGTTCGTGTCTGCGGGAGCGGACCGGTCGAGGTCCGTTTCCCGATCCGTCCGTGTGCCGAGCCTTCAGGAGCCGGGCGGGATAGGCTCGGCCGGGCGCCGCCGTTCACGCCGGTCGGTGAGAGGGCAAAAAAAAGGAGCACGGTCGGCAAACCCGCAGCTTACGCCGTTCGTTTGCGGATCGTTTCCGGATCACGGGCCGCCGTCAGGGCCGTATCGTAGGTGATCTCGCCCTTCTGATAGAGTTCGAGCAGGGCGTGGTCCATGGTGATCATGCCGTACCTGCGACCGGCCTGGATCTCCGTGTAGAGCTTGTGCATGGAGTTTTCGCGGATGTGGTGCCGCACCCCGGGCGTCCCCACCAGCACCTCGCAGCACAGGACCCGGCGTTTCCCCTTCGCATCGAGGTGCAACTGCTGGGCGATCACCGCCAGCAACGTGTTGGCCAGCATGAAACGCACCTCGTTTTGCTGCCCTTCGGGGAAGGCGGAGACGATCCGCTGCACCGACTGCACCGTATCGGGCGTGTGCAACGTGGCGATGACGAGGTGTCCCGTTTCCGCCGCCATCAAGGCCGTGTACATCGTCTCCCGATCGCGCATCTCCCCGATGGCGATCACGTCCGGGTCCTGCCGCAGCACGTGCACGAGGGCGTCCTGAAAGGAATGCACGTCGGTGAGCAACTCCTGCTGAATGACCAGGCTCCGTTGCGAGACGTGCGTGTACTCGATCGGATCCTCAATGGTGACGATCTTCTTGCGACTTTCCCGGTTGATCAGGTCGAGCGCATAATGAAAGGTCGTCGTCTTGCCCACCCCGGTCGGACCGGTGATCAGCAGCAGCCCGTGCGGACGCCGCACCAGGTCGTCGAGAATGGGCGGCAGGCGCAGCGCCTCCCGGCTGCGGATCTCCGGCTCGCTGAGGCGGATCGACAGCTCCGGACAGCCGTTGCGGTAATAGATCGTGATCCGTGCCCGGTCGCGCTCCCCGAACGAGGTCGAAAAACACAGTTGCCACTCTGTCTCCAGCCGCCGCTGCTGCTGCTCGTTGAGGCCTTCCAGCGCCAGCGCCCGCGCCGTCTCCGCGCTGACGACGTCCCCCTTGGCGGGCACGATCTCCCCGTCGATGCGGAACATGGGCGGCAGCCCGACCGCCACGTGGATGTCGCTCGCCCCGTGTTTGCGTCCCGTTCGCAACAGCGTGTGCAGTTTCATCGTCGTCTCCACCGCCGCCACAGACCCCGCAACCGCGCTCTGATCGCCCCGCCCGCTTCCAGTTCGAGCAGGGCGACCTGGGCCTCCCGGTAATCCGGACGCAGATCGAAACACCGCCCGAAGCTTTCCCTGGCCGCCGCGATCATGCCCAGCTCCCGCTGGCAGCAGCCGGTCTCGAACCAGACGTACCCGTGCTCGGGGGCGAGTTGAGCCGCTTCCTTCAGATAGACGAGGGCGTTGGTGATCCGCCGGTGGAACCGGTACACGCGGGCGATGAGGACGCGGTCGAACCAGTCGGCCGCCTTCTCCGCCAGGGCTTTTTCGAAGCATGCTTCGGGATGGCGGTCTCCGCGGGCGAGCAAGACCTCGCCACGGACGATCCATCGCCACGGCGACGAGCCGTCCGCCTCCAGCGAGGCATCGCTGCACGCCAGGGCCGTCCTGCCGTCGTAGAGCCGGGCGCACGCCTGCGCCTTGCCCGCCAGCAAATCCCCCTGACCGCGGAACAGTTCCAGCGCCTTGTCGCTCCAGACCTTCGCCTCGTGGCACTCGTCGAGCTCGACCAGCATCTGCACCTGCCCCACCCAGGCCGGGATCAACATCCGGTCCTCATTCAGCGCCCGGGTGTAGAGTCGCAACGCCTCCTCGAACCGTCCCCAGCGGAAGCATTCGTCAGCCTCGGCAAGGTAGTTCCGTTCGCCGACGCCCTCCCGTGCCGCGTGCGAAACGCCTTGCGTGTGCCGCTCGCGTTCCTCCTCGAATTCAAGACGGGCGAACCGACCGGCCATGGCGTCTCCTATTCGATGAACCCGAAGCGATCCAGCGGCCGAAGGCGGAAGATCACTTTGCCGCGGATGTCTTCGTGCCGCACGATATGCAGAAAATAGTAGTAGCGATGTCTCCATCCCGCCGTCATCATCCGAAGGGGCCCCAGGGGAAACCTCGGATCGGCTTCGTATCCCACCACGACGGCGTATTCACGGGTTCCCAGCGTGCGCGTGAATTCCTTGACGTGCTGGGTGATGGCGGACTCGACGCCGCCGGGCGCGACGGGCGTCCCGTTGACCCACAGTGCCCCCTCCTTCCAGCGGATCGTATCGCCCGGCGCCGCCACGATCCGGTCGACGCTCGGTCCGTGATGAAGGATGGCCGAATCGAGGAGCGCTTCGTGGACCTCATAGAACACGATGTCCCCCCGTTGGAAACGGTCGGGACGCAGCCACGGACCGGCGCAAACCAGCACGTCGCCCGCCCGAATCGCCCCTTCCGCCGTGCCGCCCCACATCGGCACCAGCGTGCAGAACCGACCGCCGAACCACAGCACCGACCCGTACAGGAAAACCCGCAGGCACAGAAACAGCACCAGCCCGAACGCCAGTCGCACAACAAGCCGTTCGTAGACAAGGTTGGCGGCCAGCAGCGTCACGATCGCCACCGCATGGACGGCGACCACGGCGGAAAGCGCATAGAGACCCCAGTCGGTCCCGATCCCCAGGATCGAAAGGATGACGAACCCGATCCAGGCGAGCAGCAGGATCCGCCCCCGGCGCCGCCGACCCGTTTTGAGATGCCCCAGTCCGGGAACGATCGACCAGCGCAGCGCCCGCCCGTCGACCGCCTCCGGCACGATCCCCCCGCATCGCGCCCACACCGCCGACACAAACGCTCGCATCCTGCCCGCCGGGGCGAGCATCCGGTTCAGCATCCGGTTGAAAAGCCGGTCCACCCGCGTGCGCAGACCCCATCGCCGTGCCCGCGGCGGTTCGAGGGCGATCTCGCCGAGTCGCAGCGGGCTGGCACAGCGGACGCAGAGGGTCGTGCCCGGAATGTTCTCGAAACCGCAACTGACACACTGCATGACGCCGCACCGCTTTAGCCGCCCTCGCCCGTCGACTCCTGCGCTTCGACGTGGAAGCGGACCTTTCCCTCGGGGGCGTAGAAATCCGCCGTCAGGCGCCGCGCTTCCTCGTGGCCGACGATTTCACGCAGCAGGTCGGCGTATTCCAGGCATCGAGGCCCTTTCACGCCCTTGATCTCCACGGTCATCCGCCCCTGTTTGTCGATGAGGATCTCGAACTCCGGCTTGCTCACGATTCGTTCCTTCCGTTTCGTCTACAAACGGATGCGAAGCCGCACCGACTCGTCGCGGAGCACTTCCTCTTCCACGACCTTGTAGCTTCGCTTCTTCAGTTCGGTCACGAGGCGGTGATAGGCGAACTGCTGCACCACCCGCCCTGTCACCTCCTCGCCGATCCGCCGCAATTCGTCTTCGCTGCGCCGCTCGCCCGAGACGCACACCGTGCATCGCCCGCGCTCGTCCCGGCCGAACTCGACGGTCACGTCGTCCCGCCGGAGGACGATCCGCTCGCCCCGTTTCATGCGGTCCTCCATGACCTCGCTGTTCGCCAGTTCCGTCTCCACCCGTTTGCGGTTGGATGAGGGTTCCTCGAGCAGGTTTTCCCCCTCCAGGGCGAACTTCATGCTGGCGGCCGCTCCCATGATGGCCGAGGCGATCATCGGCCAGGACG
This sequence comes from uncultured Phycisphaeraceae bacterium, assembly GCA_964574925.1. Classification (GTDB taxonomy): domain Bacteria; phylum Planctomycetota; class Phycisphaerae; order UBA1845; family UBA1845; genus CAZNQN01. Next base: position 14,658 of record CAZNQN010000010.1, read on the forward strand.
ACACCACCACCGGCGTCAGCACGATCACGCAGCTCATCGCATCCTCCTCCCTTGCCGTTTCAGCCTCTCGGCATCCTCATCATCCCTCCCGACCGGATCGCACGCTCATCAATGAGCTGCAACCACGCGACTGAGCCGCGACCGCCCTGCCTGTGCGTGTTCGCACGCAGACAGGTGAGGGAGCGGAACCCGAGCCGCGGGCTTTCAGCCCGCGCGATCCGTCCGACTCGCCGCTCAAGCGGTACGCTTGTGGCATATTGCGTTTTCAGATCTCCAGTTTCCTCCGTCCCGGTGACGACGTTTGCGTTTCTCCGCGCGGGGAAGCGTAGCGTGCCCGTCCGTCCGCCCAGGCACGCAGCGCCGAAATCTCCTCCGCCATCGTCCGCGACAGGGGCACGGTCGCCCGAATGCTCTTGAGCAGATCAGCCGTCTCCAGCTCCTTCTCCAGATAGAACACGTCGTAGAGCGAACTGACGACCGCCTCCTCGATCTCCGCCCCGCTGAAGCCCTCCGACGCCTCCGCCAGCGCGTCGAGATCGAACCCGGCGGGGTCCCGCCCCCGCTTCCGCAGGTGGATCGAAAAGATCTGTTTCCGCGCCTCCCGTTCCGGCAGGTCGACGAAGAAGATCTCGTCCATCCGCCCCTTGCGGAGCAGTTCCGGCGGCAGACGGGAGATGTCGTTGGCGGTCGCCAGCACGAACACCGGCTTTTGTTTCTCGCTCAGCCATGTGAGAAACGTGCTCATCACCCGCGCCGTGGTGCCGCCGTCGGTGTGCGCCGATCCCTGCGAGCCGCTGAACGCCTTGTCGATCTCGTCCACCCACAGCACCACCGGGGCGATGCTTTCCGCCACCGCGATCGCCCGCCGGATGTTGCTCTCCGACGAACCGACCAGGCTGGCGAACATCCGCCCCATGTCGAAACGCAGCAGCGGCATGTTCCACATGCGGCTGACCGCCTTCGCGCACAGGCTCTTCCCGCACCCCTGCACGCCCACCAGAAGCACGCCCTTCGGCGCCGGCAGTCCGAACCGCCGCGCCCGGTCGCTGAACGCCATCGCCCGCCGCGCCAGCCACGCCTTGAGCGCCTCCAGCCCGCCCACCTCCTCCATGTCCGTGCACGAGTCGTAGTATTCCAGAAGCCCGCTCTTGCGGATGATCTGTTGCTTTTCGGAGAACACCACCGACACGTCGTCCGCATCGAGCGTCCCGTCGTTGACGATCGTCTTGGCGAAGACGTTCTCCGCCTCCTCCTGGAGCGTCAGTCCCAGCGCCGCCTGG
>CAZNQN010000011.1:0-15622 GCA_964574925.1 uncultured Phycisphaeraceae bacterium
CGAAGGGGACGGCCTATCATTACGCCCGCTTCGACGATCCGAAGTGGGTCCTGTGCGGCAAGACGGGCAGCGCCACGGCGCACCCCTGGCCCACCCGATACCGCGTCCCCTATGTGGACGCGGAGGGGCGGGAAGAGCTGACGGAGATCGCAGCCGGTTCCAAACGCGAGGCCATCAGCCTCTTCGCCCGCCGACATCCGGAAGCCACGTTCGATCCGCAGGCGGTGACGGTTTCGGGCCGCTGGCCTCCCTTCGATCCGCCGCCGGGCGAGCGGTTCTCTCATGCGTGGTTCGGCGGGTTCCTTCAGCCGAGGAACGCGGACGGGTCGCCGGACTGGTCCCGACCGGCCCCGGTGGCGTTTTCCGTGCTCGTGGAGTTCGGCGGCAGCGGCGGGCGGACGAGCGGTCCACTGGCCAAAGAAGTGGCCCGCGTGCTGGTGGAGGTGCTCGGTCCCGACCTTCGCGCGGACCCTCTTCAGCAAAGCGGAGGCGTGTAGGGCGATGCGACGGCGGGTGTCCGATCTGACCAATCCGGGCTGGGCCATCGCCGCCGCCGTCGGGGTGCTTCTGCTGGTGGGACTGGCGTGCATCTACGTCACCGATACGCACTACGCCCGGGGGCACGACGGTCCGGTAAACGCGCTGAAACAACTGATCCGCATCGCAATGGGACTCGGCGTGGCGTGGGTCGTGCTGCGGATCGGATACCAGGAGATTGCCCGTTATGCCTACCTGATCTTCCTGGGGGCCTTGCTGCTGCTGATCCCCTTATTGATCGCGCGGGTTGCACATACGACGTTCGGCGGACTGACCGCCCCCCGCAACGGCGCCTACCGCTGGATCCACCTGCCGGGTTTTCCCATCCAGCCGTCGGAGTGCATGAAGGTGGCCTACGTGCTGGCGCTGGCGTGGTACCTGCGCTACCGGAAGAACTACCGCCGCTTCCGGGGATTGCTCTGGCCGGTGGTCTTCTCCTTCCTGCCGCTGGGGCTGATCCTGCTGGAGCCGGACCTGGGGACGGCCCTTCTGATCCTGCCGGTGCTGCTGACGATGCTCTTTTTGGCCGGTGCGCGGATGCGGCACCTGCTGGTGATCGTGCTGCTGGGGGTGGCGGCCATGCCCCTCGCCTGGCACCAGATCAAAGGCTATCAGCGGGCGCGGGTCACTGCCGTCCTCCTCCAGTCCGAGCGATTGCGCCGCGCGGTGATCCGCCATCCGCAGGCGTTCCGGCACCTGGCGACGCGACGGCAGGCGGTCGAATGGGCGGCCAGCTCCGGCTATCAGCTCGTCCACTCCAAGAACGCCCTCGGCAGCGGCGGGTTGTGGGGCTACGGGTGGGGCAGGGGCGTCTACGTGCAGAGCGGCCTGCTGCCCGATCGACACAACGATTTCGTCTTCGCCCTCATCGGGCACCAGTGGGGATTCGTCGGTTGCCTGGTCGTGCTGATCGCCTATGTGGTGATCGTGGCCGCCGGATTGCGGATCGCCTCAGCCACCACCGACCCGTTCGGACGGTTGCTGGCGGTGGGCGTGGTGGCGCTGATCACGGTGCAGGTGATCATCAACGTGGGGATGACGGTGGGGCTTTTGCCGATCACCGGCATGACGCTGCCGTTCGTCTCCTACGGGGGCAGCAGTCTGCTGAGCAACTTCGCGGCGCTGGCGCTTCTGATCAGCGTCTCGCAGCGGAAACCCTTCCTGCTGGCGACGAGACCCTTCGAGTATGCGAAACGCAAAACCGAACCGGCCGTCTGGGGCGAAGAACCGGCCAGGGTGCCGGTCGCGCCGCCCGCGCGATGACGCATTCCGCCTTCCGCAGTTCCGGTTCGGGGCGACGGCGGCTCAGGGATGCGGTCGCTATTGCGTGATGCACGCGGGACGCCGCCGGAGGGGAGGGGCGTGGCGCGGTGGCGCGATTCCGGCTCTTGGATAAAGCGGGGGGGTTCGGGCGTCACAGGCCCATCAGCAGCTCGGACACCTGTAAGCCCAGCGAGTTGCTGATGCGGGCGAGCGCCCAGATGGAAGCGGCGTTCTTCCCCAGCTCGACCTGGGAAAGCTGCGACGTCGTCAGATCGGTGCGGTCGGAAAGCTGCCGCAACGTCAGGTTCTGTGCCAGGCGGTGACTGCGGATCCGCTGGCCGATCAGGCGGTTGAGCTCGTGCTCGTCGGTGTAGATCAGCCCCATGCGACGGCAGGCGCGCTCGACGGCCTCGATCAGCTCCTCCTGCTTGAACGGCTTGGCGATGTAGTCGCAGGTGCCGCGGCGCATCGTTTCGGTCGCGCTGTCCAGGTCCGGGTAGGCGGTCATCACGATACAGCTCATGCGCGGGTCGATGTTCTTGAGCTTCTCGACCACCTCCACGCCGTCCATCTTCGGCATGCGCAGGTCGATCAGCGCCACCTGATGGGATTCGTTCTCCGCCGCGTCGATCGCTTTGTCCGGATCGGTGAAGGTCCGCGGGCTGTACCCGTGGTCCTCCAGCAGCAATCCCACCGTCTTGCAGATCGACGGATCGTCGTCTACGACCAGCACCTTGATATGATGTCGAACCGCCATGATGATTCCGTCCTTCCCTGGCCGCGCCGCTCGGCCCGGTCGCCCCACCGGCCGGACGGCACGCTTCCACGTTCGCCCGCTTCCGTCCTCACTTCAACTCGTACACGGAAGTACTACGTCGCCCGCGTACGAAGGGTTCCTTCAAAAGGTCTGTGATCGCTTTGCTCCCGTCGCGAAGACAACCCGTCGCCCGATGCCACCGTCAAGATATTCGGACAAAACGTTTACCCTGCTAAACAATACTGCACAACTGGACAGGATTCAAGCAGGAATCGAAGAAAAGGAACCGATTCACGCCGGCTGCCCCGGACGGGCGGTTTTCTCGGACGCCGCCTTCGGCCTGGGGCGGCGTTCGGGCGCCCTCGCAGGGCGATTGGGGTCAGCGAGGCGGGAATCTGTGGTCTGGCAAGCGAAAAAGGGCGGCTACCTGGCTTGCGCTTCCAGGGCCGCCAGATCGACCTCGATGCGATCCAGGGCCGGCTGGGTGAGGAGGAAGACGCCGTCCACGCCGTCGGCCGAGGCGTAATACCCGCCGATGCCCATGCGGGTGACCGGCTCGGCGGCGACCCGCAGGGTGCGGGCGGAGCCGTCCTTGAAGGAAACCATCACCTCCACCGCGGGATCGTCCAGCCCGAAGGGGGCGAGATCCTCCAGCGTATGCTCGACGAAACGCGGCGTGCGAAGGTCACGGACCTGGAGCAGGAGGTTTTCCACCTTGGCCTTGTCGAGCGGCAGGTCCGGCTCGGCCTCGTAGATCCACTTGTCGTCGTGGCGGGCGAAGACGTGGGTGGTCTGCCCGTGGCGGATGCTGAAGCGGGTGACGTCGGCGGCCTCGAAGCGCATCACGCGGTCCTTGCGGAACTCCTGCGTGAGCTGCGTGACCAAGGAGGGGGAGACGGCGTAGATCGTGCCGCGGTCCGCCCGTTTCGCATAGGCCTTGCCGTCGTGGCGCGTCACCATCAGCACCACCTCGCGCGTGGAAGAGGCTTCCTCGCCGGACGCCGGCTCGTTGTCCTTCTTTTCCTTGGCCTCCTCAGGCGTTTCCTGCTGATCGTTTCCTTCTTCGGTGCTGTAGCGAAGGGTGAGGGTCACTTCGGGATCGTGCAGTCCGTAGGCGCTTTCCTCGCCGGACTCGGCCACCACGGTTTGGGCCTTGAGACCGCCCAGCGTCGCCGCCAGCTTGTCCACCTTTTCGGAGGCGAGTTCCACCTCGATCGGAGCGGTCATCCACCACTCGGTCGCCCTGCGTTCCATATCGATGACGTGACGAATGTCGGCATCCGGCTCGCGCCAGGCGATGGTCATCTCGCGGAACTGGCTGGGGAGCACGTCCAGCACGACGCGGTCGCGATAGACATGCGGCGGGCGGAGGAGCCTGGCCACATCCTCGACGCGGACCTTGGCCACCGATCCCGTCCGGTTGCGGGAGACGTAGACGAGCCGCCGCGTCCGAGCGTCGGTATAGGAACCGACGGTGATGCGTTCCGTACCCTCCACACCGGGAATGGTGAGGCGGACGTCGGCCTGGGGTTGATCGAAGCCGTACGTCTCCGGCGGCGAGGCCGCTTCGTCCAGGAACACCACCGCCCGCAGATGGTCGATGGCATCGAGCAGTTCGGAGACGGCTTCCCCGGCGGCCTTGCCCCCGTCTTCCTCGAACGTCCAGACGGTGCCGTTTTTCACCAGCGTCATGCGGCCGCTGCCGGTGGTCAGCTCGATGCGGGTGGCGTCGGCGACGGGAACGGGGGTGATCTTCATGTCCCGCCACTGGTCCATGACGGGGCGGAATTTGTCCGCGGTGGTCTTCATGACGGTGGCGACGGCGCTGTCATCGTCCACCCGGAAAAAGACCTTGTTGTCCTCGCCGATCGGCGAACGATCGGACAGATGCAGGACGTAGACGCTCGTTTCGGTCTTCGTTTCCGGCTGCGACTCCTCGTCCTCCCCGTCGCCGTCCTCGGAGGATTCGTCCTCCTCTTTCTTCTCGCCCTTTTCTTCCTTCTTCTCGACGGGCACTTCCCGCTCCACGGTGACTTCCACCGTCACGGCGGCGGGGTCCAGACCGTACGCCCGGGGGGCGTCGGGGCCTTGATCCACCCAGGCGATCGCGCGAAGCCGGCCCATCGTGCGGACCATCTCGTCCACCTTGTCCGTCACGCGGGCGGTGACGGGTTGCTCCATCATCCAGCGCCCGTCGCCGCGGCTGAAGACGTAGACGGCGGGCGCGGCGGCGTCCTCGGAGCGGTCCTCGATGCGGATCTTCTTGGCGTCTTCGGCCGGGAAGTCGAAGACCTGCTTTTCGCGGTAATCGAGCAGGCGGTCCTTGACCAGCCGGGAGAGGTCGGCCTTGGCGAGCACGATCTTTTTTTGCCCGCGCAGGCGGACATAAGTGGTGCGCTGCGGGCCGGGCTTGCCGATCTCCACCGTCTCCGAGCGCCCGTCCTTGTCGGTGAGGGTGATGACGACGCGGGGCGGATCGAGCCCCGCTTCTTTTGCGGAGACGGCCCCCGGCTCGTCGGGCCGGAACGCCAGATCATAGCGCAGGTTGCGGATCTGGCTGTCGAAGCGGTCCACCTCCCAGCGGACGCAGGGCATCTCCACGGGGGCGGTCGCCTTCCATTGGCCCGAGTCGGCGTCCTTCTCGAAGACCCACTTTTCCTCTTCCCCCGCTTTTTCGACGACGACCTTCACCGCCTCGCCGGGTTTCTTCTCGAACAGGTCGCGGGTGACGGAAGTCTGGACGGGTTCGGGCGGTTTGGCGGCCGTAAGCTCCGCCCGCAGATTTCGCTCCTTCACGAGGTACAACAACCCGACCAGACCCGCGAGCACCAAAGCCAGCAGCAGCGTCGTGTTCTTGTTCATCTCGGTGTCCCTGCTACCTGCGACGGAACCACCACACCAGCCCGCCGCCCGCGACGGCGAGCAGAGGCCACACCGCGATCGTCACCGCGCGCACGGCCCGTGCCGTGGCCTCGCTCGGCACCTTCAGCACGCTCTCGTCGATGGGTTGCCCGATGTTGAGGAAATCGGTGTTGTCGTTGAGCCAGTGGAGGGCGTTGACGAACAGGATCACGTTGCCGGGGTTGGCGGCACGGATCACGAAACCCTGCGAGGTCAACGCCATCTCGCGGGCGAACGCCACCTGGTCGGTGGCGAAGCCCCGGGCGCTGACGACGACGATCTTCTTGCCGTCCTTCTCCGCGGCGACGGCCAGTTTGAACGGTCCTTCCAGATCATCCGGTTCCTTGGTGAGATACTCCCGCGTCTGGAGCTGCTGCTGATAGGCGTGGATGTTCTTGACGCCCCAGACGCCGTCCCGCTTGGGCATCGTCACCAGGGTGTGATAGGTCACGCCTTCGGGGGGTGCGTCCTCGTCGTATTTCAGCGGGGCACACCAGGGCAGGGCGAGATCCCTCGCCAGCGCGCTGGCGGCGACGATGGGATGATCCCCCGTCTTGAGGTTCCGCATGTTGAAAAAGTCCCGCCGAGCCACCACGTATTGCCCCGGGGCGATGCTCATCGTCTCGATCAGCAGCACGCCCGTATCGACCTCGATGCCCCATTCATCCTTGAGGTAATCGTTGTATTCATAGGGGGCAGGCATGGGGCCGAACGGTCCCGGATGCCACCCGGCGATAAACAGCGCCCGCGCGTCGTCTCCCATCGCCTCGAGGATCTTCTCGCGGTCGGCGTCGCTGAAGGGAACGTCCTCGCTGGGTTGTCCCATCGGACCGCGGCGCGGCGGGGTCGGCTTGAGCACGACGAAGATCGTCCGCGTGGGGGCGGGGTCGATCTTCGGCGGCGTGTCGCCGCTTTTGACGTCCCATTCGCGGACGATGAAATTGGCGTCCTCCAGTTGCAGCTTCATGTCGGCATAGGGGGCCGGCGGCTGACCGGGCAGGAACCCGCCCACGAACAGCGGATTGCCGCCGTAACGGACGAAGACCACCGCCGTTTGTTCCTTGTGCGTGACGCGGAGGATGGCCGCGGTGAGTTTCTCCTCCCCCTTGAACGCCCGGTTCTTGAAGCCCGCCCGCGTCATGGTCTCATCGAGCGGCGGCCAGACGGAGGAGAAGTCCACCACCCGCGCGTCCTCGTCGGTTTCCACGAGGATGGCGTTGGCGGTGGGGGCCAGTTGCGCGAGCAGGTCGTCGATCTTCGGCGTGGTCAGCTCCTGAAGCTTGGTGAGCTGCGCCTCGACGTCCGAGACGAGCTCGCTGTAACGATGGCCCGCGTCACGGAGAAACGCGGCTTCCTCCTCCGACAACCCCGGTGCGGCGGCCTGTTCCTGTGCGTATTGGCCGATCTTCTTCAGCACGTCGCTGACGTCGCGGTAAAGGGTGCGCAGGTCGCCGATGGCGGCGGCGTACTGGGGAGTGGCCGAGGTGGTCAACGCCTCCACCCGCTCGCGGGTCGCCTCCACCTCCTTGAGGCGGCGGCGGAGGAGCTGCTGCACCGGACCGAGGACCTGCATACCCGCCCCGCCGCCGATGGGCGAGGCCGCCAGCGTCTGGATCTGTTCCACGTCCCCCTGCAAGGTGCTCGTGATCTTGCCGTAGAGTTCGTCGTGGAAGGTCTGGACGGCCTGTTGATAGGGCTCCAGCTCCTTTTTGAAGACCGGTTTCTCGGCGAGGCGGATCTTGAGCTTCTGGTAGGCCTCATGGTGCTTGAGCGGGTTGACCCAGGCGGTGCTGATCCGTGCCCGATTGGTGGCCTCGAACAGGTCCAGCAGGTCTTTGACGGCGCGGCGATAGCGGGCCTGGTCCGGCTCCTCGCGGTCGGTCTCGAAATACAGCGACGTGATGCGGACGTTCCGGTCCAGACTGCGCAGCAGGTGTTCGGTCCCCTCGCTGAGGCTGTTGACGCCCGAGGAGGTCATGTCCCAGCGCAGGGGCATGTTGAAGGCGAGCACCTGGGCGACGACGACCACGGCCGCCGCCAGCACCGTGGTGACGGCCACGTTCGCCCCCACCAGAAAACGCCGCCCCGGCGACGTCTGCGTGATCGGTTCCGAATCCACCGCCGTTACCGCCATCGTCGCATCTCCACCCGTTTGACGGTCAGGAACAGGAAAAAGGCGATACTGCTGACGAAAAACACCAGGTGATTCAGATCCACCAGCCCGCGGACGAAATCGAAAAAGTGCGTCCGGACGGAGACCTGCTGCAACAGGGCCCGCGGCCAACCCTCCACGAGCTGCGCCAGTCCCTGGGTGGCGAAGGTGGCAAGCGCCAGGACGGCGAAGCTGAGGAGCACGGCCACGATCTGATGCTTCGTACAGGCGCTGAAGAACAAACCCACGGCGATGTAGAGCGCTCCCAGCAGCAGCAGTCCCAGCCCGTTGCAGAGCAGGAGCTTCCCGTCCAGCGCCCCGTACATCGCGATCAGGATCGGGTAGGGCGCCAGCGCCGCCAGCAGGAACAGATAGAAGACCATCGCGCCGAGGAACTTGCCGAGCACCACTTCGGTCTCGGTGATGGGGACGGTCATCAGCGTTTCGATGGTGCCGCTGCGAAGCTCCTCGCTGATCAGCCGCATCGTCAGCATCGGCAGCACGAACACCAGGATCAACACCATCCAGAACTCGAAGAGCGAGCGCAGGGACGACTCCGCCCCGTTGCGGAAGGTGCCCAGCCCGAACGCCAGCCCGGTGCCGAACAGGTACACCGTGGCCACGGCGTAGGCGATGGGCGAGAGAAAGTACGCGCCCAGTTCCCGTTGCGTCATGGTCAGGATGTTTCGCATGATCGCCTGCCGCTCCGTCTTGCCGACATCACACCCGTATGTTCCCACTCGGCCGGATCGGTCCGCCGCGCGAAGCCCGGCGCGTTACGCCTGCGGTTGGGCGGCCCGCGCCTCGCTCTGGCGGGCGGTGACCTGGACGAAGAAGTCTTCCAGGCTCGCCCCCTCGCGTTTCAGCTCGCGCAGCGTCCAGTCCTTGGCCTTGCTGAGCCGGTAGACGTCCTCGCGCACGTCGCGGTCGGGTTGCGGCTGGATCGAAACCCGCACCCATCCGTTGGAGGCCGCCACATCGACGTGCTGAACGCCGGGGATCGCCTTCGCCTCCCGTTCCACGTCCTGGGTGGGGGCCTTGAGTTCCGCCACCACCCGCGCCTTGGCGGCGAGCTGGTCGCGCAGTTCCTGCGGCGAGCCGCTGGCGACGATCCGACCGGCGGCGATGATGATCGTCCGCGAGCAGACCTGTTCCACCTCGGACAGGATGTGCGAACTGAGCAGCACGGTGTGACGCTCGCCCAGTTCGCGGATCAGGTTGCGCGTCTCGCGGATCTGCGCCGGATCCAATCCGATGGTCGGTTCATCGAGGATCAGCACTTCGGGATCGTGCATGATGGCGTCCGCCAGTCCGACGCGCTGCCGCATTCCCTTCGACAGATGCCCGATGGGGCGGTCGACGAACTCGCCCAGCCAGCAACGATCGACGACCTTGCGGATCGCGCCGACCCGCTCGTCGTAGGTCATGCCGCGCAGCTTGCCGCGGAAGTGCAGGTACTCGCGGACACGCATCTCCGGATAGAGCGGTGTGGATTCCGGCAGGTAGCCGATGCGCCGGCGTACCTCCAGCGAGTCGCGGAACACGTCGAAACCTGCGACGCTCGCGGACCCCTGCGTCGCCGGCAGGTAGCACGTCAGAATGCGGATCGTCGTACTCTTGCCCGCCCCGTTGGGACCGAGGAACCCCACCACCCCGCCGCGTTCGACGTGGAACGAGATGTTGTCGACGGCCAGAACGGGCCCGTACCGCTTGGTGAGATTGGTTACGCGGATCATCGCCTTCGTCCCGAAACCATAAGCCCAACCTTCCCGCCATGGCGCGGCCGGCCAACGCCTCCGGGAAACGAAACGCCGGATCGATCAAGCTACTCTCCTATTATGGAGTGTCAACGGGACGACGCCGACAAAGCCGCCGGCCCGTGACGGAACTGTTACAAGCAGGGTATGGCGTATTGACGGTATTCGGGAAAGCAACGGCTTCGTGTCGGGTTGCTCGCCGGCACCTGTGGCGTCCCGCCGGATCCTTGAAAGGCGGCGTCTCACCGGAGGGGCCGTCATCGCCGCCGGTCGCAGCGGCGCGTAGCATGCGGGAAGGCGTCGAATCGACGGTTGCGGGGCGGACCGATCCGCCGTACAACGTCGCGTGCCGCAGGAAACGGGTCCGATCATGCACCGCCGCAAACTGATCCGATTGCTCGAATCCCACCGCCCTTTCGACGCCCACGAATCCCGCTGCCTGGAACGGATCCTCCGGTTCGTCCGCGCGACGCCCGCCTGTTTCGAGCGCTCCTGCCGGGAAGGACACGTCACCGGGTCGGCGTGGTTGATCCATCCCGACGGGGAGCGCGTCCTGCTGACGCACCATCGGAAGCTGGGCGGCTGGTTGCAACCGGGCGGACACGCCGACGGCGATCCGGACGTGCTGGCCGTCGCCCTGCGGGAGGCGCGGGAGGAATCCGGACTCTCCGATATCCGCCCGCTCTCGGAATCGATCTTCGACGTGGACGTGCACGCCATTGCGGCGCGGGCGGGCGAACCGGCCCACCTCCATTACGACGTGCGATTCCTGCTGCAAGCCGGCGACGACCGCATCCGCATCGGCGAAGAATCCCTCGACCTGCGCTGGTTCACGCCGGAGGAGCTCGATCGTCTGGAGGTGGACGACTCGGTCCGCCGCATGCGTCGAAAGTGGCGGTCGACTCCGCGCCCGATCCCCTTCGTCCGCTGACAACCCTCCTTTGGCTTCTTGCGGCCGAGGCGATCGTCGTTCCGATGGAATGCGGAATCGCGGATGCCGAATGAACGGAACGTCGAATCGGATTCGATCGGCGCAATGCCGGTCGGTTCGCTTCCTTCGTGAGCTGATATTTATCATTCCCTCTCGCTCCCTGACGGCCCTGTGGGCGGTCGCGGTCTTGTTCGGGAATCGTGGCGGTTTCGCCGGACGCCCGGTGTCCGGGACGTGAGCGACGGTCGGCGACACATCCGTTCCGTCGGTCAACCGTCTGCCCGGACTGTCCGATAAGTCGATAAGAAAGGTGGGCGGGGCGCGTGCGGCGAACGGTCCTGCCCGTCCGGTCGAGTGAACGAGCCAGGGGAGTTCCTCATTGGCAGGCGGCGGTACGGATTCGGTCGTTTCGGCGGCGGTGCTCGCGTGCGGGCGGCCGCGTTTTCGCATCGGCGCGGCGCGGGCGGCGCAGGGATGCGTGCTGGCGATCACCGTGACGGTGGTGACGTTCTCCTGGCACGCCCGCTATCGTCTGGCTTCATCGTACCCCTGGCAGTGCGATGAGATTCCCCTGCTGGTCCGGTTCACCGGTCTGTGCGGATACGTCGCCAACGAACAGGATGCGAAAGCGTTCCGGCCGAGTTTCTACACCGCCTACATGGGGGCCTTGCGCAGCCTCAAGGCGCCGAAGTTCTACGCCACGTTGCATACGACGGCCGGCTTCTGGACCAACCTGACCGTGCACGCCTTCGGCGTATCGCCGCTGTCCGGGCGGATCATGCCGCTGGTGTGGTCGTTGGTGGCGATCCTCGCGGCCGGGTGGGCGGCGTATCGGCTGACGGAAGATGTCACGGCGGCGTGCGCGGCCGCGTGCCTGGTGGCGCTTTCTCCCCACGCCATTGCGTACGGCGCCCAGGCGCGGGGATACGAGGAAGCGCTCGCGCTGACGCTGCTGAGCCTGCTTGCGGTGGAGGCATGGCGGCGGAAGCCCACGCACCGACTTCGCGCCGTGCTGGCGATGATCGTGCTGATCGAACTTTCACTGACGGTCTACACGGTATGGGTGTACTGGGTGTTGCCGCTGCTTCTGGTGATGCCGGTTCTGCGCGGGTGTGATTCCGAAACCGGGCGAAGAACGTGGAAGGTGTCGGCGGTGACGGCGACGATGGGGATCGTGGCGTTCATGGCGCTGTTCACCGTGGACCGCTGGTCGCAACTGACGCGGCAGGCTGCGATCATGGGCGAGCCGGTTCGCACGTGGGGCGAGGCCGGCGCGTTCCTCCGCCTGCTGGGAGATCATCTGTGGGTCGCGCCCGCGATCGTTGTGCCTCTTCTCCTTGTGGGGGTGGTGCGGACGTGGCGAAGTCCGCTGCGCTGGTGGCTTGCACCGATCTCCGCCGGGGTCGTGATTCCCGTGGTTCTCGCCGTGCTGAACGGATCGGCGGGGTATCCGCGCAATTTCGGGTTCCTGGTCGGGCCGGGAGCGGTACTGGCCGGCGCGGGGCTTACGTGGACGGGCCGGATGCTCGCCCAACGCACGTCCATGCGGGCCGCAGGAATCCTTCCCGTTCTCGTTCTTGTGCCGCTCCTCCCGCTCGGGTCCGTGCGAGCGGTCGAACGGGCCGAGCGCATCTTGCTTCCCGACTGGGGCGGCATGGTCCGGGCACTGGAGCGGGAGCCGCAGCGCTTCGGGCCGAGATGGATCTGTCCCGACCTCGCCAATCACTGGCAGATCGGATGGTATCGCGGTCCGCTCGACGGCGACGCCTTCCTTGACGTGCCGGTGGGCGGGACGATCGAAGTCGTGCTGGGCGCACAGTACGACCATCACCGCCGGCCGACGATCTTCCGGCACGATCCCGACACGCGCACGATTCCGCAGGATCCGCTTCCCGCCTATCTTTCGAACATCCCCCCCGCCGACGTCCGGTTCGGCATCGAGGTTCGCCGCTGGATCGGAACGCGCGTCACCTTCGCGCAGGCGGCGATGATGCGAGCGGACGCGCCCGTGCTGATGATCTTTCGGGAACGGCGATCGATCTCCAACGAAGCCCTCTCCCGATTCCTGTCCACGGTGCGGGCGCGGGAGCGGGGGCTGATCGACTTCAAGGCCGTGCGTGGACGGGACGGGTTGATCTGGTCGATGATGATCCCCGCGGGTTCGGTGCGGGAGGTGGAGGCAGCGGCCCGCGAGGTTTTCGATCTCGGTCCGTCTCGCAACGCGGAAGCAGAGGGAATCGACCCGGAGGGAGGACGCACGGAGGCGAAACTCCGCGGCCCGGTCGGGTCCGACGATTCCACGGCGGGGGCGATCCGCTGGTTCCGCCTGGAGCCGTTGCCCCGCCGTGCGGATTCGAGGGAGACGACCGCACGCGGTGTCGCTTTTCCGGAACGGTCATTGGTGGGGTGATGATGACGAAGCGGGTGGTGTTGCTGGGCAAGGGCGAGCTGGCGATCCGTATCGCGGAGTGGTTCCGCGAACAATCCGACTACGATCTTCACTACATCGTGCCCGTCGTGCCGGAACCGGACTGGACGGATTCGCTGATCGACTGGTGTACGAAGCGGGGCATTGCGTTCGTCGCCACCGGTCACTACCGGGATCTGCCGGGCGTGCAGGACCGTACGTGGCACACGGACCTGGCGATCAGCGTGTTCTACGACCGCATCATCCAACCGTGGTTCATCGAGAAGTGCGGGCGGATCCTGAACCTGCACAACGGTCCGTTACCGCGCTATCGCGGCATCGCGCCGATCAACTGGGCCTTGAAGAACGGCGAACGCATGCACGGGGTGACATTGCATGAGATCACCCCGGAGGTGGACGCCGGTCCCATCGTCGCACAACTGACCTACTCCATCTATCCGGAGTTCGACGAGGTGATCGACGTGTACCGCCGCGCGCTGCGATACGCCTACACGTTGTTCGAGCAGACGATGCCCCTGTTGGACCGTATCACGCCGCGCCCGCAGAACGAATCCGAAGCGCTGTATTACAGCGCCGCCGACCGCGAGCGCCTCGGCGATCGTCGGGATTTCACCCGCGCCCTTTCGCGCAACAAGACCGCGGCTCGGACGTCGCCGTAACGCGTGTTCAAGTGGGTCTCCAAGCTCCCCGATAAGACAGCGGACGCGCTCTGCGCCGCGCGAGCGCGGCAGGGGGCGGTCGCGCGGAGCTTCCTGTTTCGGAAGGGACGACGGTGTACAAGGGCAAGACGATCGCGGCGCTGATCGCCGCCCACAACGAGGAAGCGAAGATCGGCCGGGTGGTCGAACGCATCCTCCACGGACCCGTCGACGTCGACGAGATCGTGGTGGTCGACGACGGGTCCACGGACGCCACCGCCCGCGTCGCCGCCGGCAAAGGCGCCACGGTCATCTCCACCGGCGTCCGCCGGGGCGTGGGGGCGGCGTTCCGCACGGCCATGCATCACGCCCGCGATCGGGGGATGGACGTGGCCGTCATCCTCGCCGGCAACAACAAGGACGACCCCAACGAGATCCCCCGCCTGCTCGATCCGATCTGCGACGAGGATTATGACCTGGTGATGGGGTCGCGGTTTCTGGCGGGCGGACGGTACGGGGGGGACATGCCCCTGTATCGCAAATGGGCCACCCGCTTCCATCCCTGGGTGATGAGCCGCTTCGTCGGCAAACGCCTCACCGAGAGCACCAACGGCTTCCGCGCGTTCAAGCTCTCCCTGCTCGACGATCCACGCATTCGCCTCGACCAGCGCTGGCTGGACACCTACGGGCTGGAGGTCTACCTGCTGTGGAAGGCGATCAAGCTGGGCTATCGCCACACGGAGGTGCCCTGCACGAAGATCTATCCGCCGCGGCGGCTCGGCTACACCAAGATGAAACCGATCATCGGATGGTGGGACATTCTCCGCCCCGTGTTTCTGCTCGGGTTCGGACTGCGCCGCTGAGCGTCTCCTACGGCGTCGTCAGATCCAGGGGCGAATATCCCATGCCGTCCGGCTCCTTGCCGGCGCGGAAACGATCGACCACCTTCCAGGTTTTCAAGTCAATGACGGTGATGAGGTCGGCGTTGGTGTTGGCGACATAGGCGTGCCGTCCGTCCGGCGGGATGAGCAGCCCCACCGGCACGGGGCTGTCGCCGAAACGGTTGCCGAACAGCCGCTCGTCCTTGTCCCCTTTCGCTTTCGCCCGCATGGGAATGCGGCGGAGTTCCTTGCGCGAGCGGGTGTCGAAGACGGCCACCTCGCCGGAACGGGCGTTGGAGACGAG
Organism: uncultured Phycisphaeraceae bacterium; assembly: GCA_964574925.1. Classification (GTDB taxonomy): domain Bacteria; phylum Planctomycetota; class Phycisphaerae; order UBA1845; family UBA1845; genus CAZNQN01. Next base: position 14,550 of record CAZNQN010000011.1, read on the forward strand.
GGCGAACCGCCCGTCGGGCGTAAAGGCGATGCGGATGGGGAAGGACTTGCAGGGGATCGTCTCGACGATCTTGAGCGAGGCAGCGTCGATGACGCTGAGCGTGTCCGCGCCGCGATTGGCGACCCACACCTCTTTGCCGTCCGGTGTGACGGCGATGCCTTCCGCCCCGGCGCCCGTTTGGATCACCGCCGGCAGCTTGCCGGTGGTCAGGTCGAGGACGCTGACCGAACCGGAGCCGATGTTGGCGACGAAGGCGCGGTCGGCCTTGGGCGTCAACGCCACCATGTGGCTGATCTCCTGCGTCGTGTCGAAGTGTTTTTCGATCCGCCCCGTCCGGACATCGACGAGTAGTAGCGCCCGTTTGACCTCGCTCGTGACGGCGACCCGCCGGCCGTCGGGAAGAAAGCCGATCCCGTGCGGACGCTTGAACGCGCCCAGGTCGATCGTCTTGACCGGCGAGCGAGTGGGCAGGTCGAGGACCGTCAGCGTCGAGCCGGGGGTTCGGGCGCCGTAGTTGGCGACGACGGCCGTCTTGCCGTCGGGCGCTACAGCCACCTCGTGCGGACCCTCGCCCACCGGCAGCTTGAACACCTCCCGTCCGCTGTCACGGTCCAGGACGGAGACAGCCGCCTCCGCCTTGTTGCGCACGATCAGCGTGCCGCCGCCGGCTTCGACCGTTCCGGCAAGCAACCCTGCGCCACTCAGGCACAGGCATACCGTCCACGCCGCACCGGATCGACGGAGACGACGGACACGTTCGTCACCTTGCTTTCTTCCGCTACCCATCGCGTACCTTTCGTTTTCGGACCCTGCGCATTCGTACCCCCAGCTGCGGGCTTGAAGCCCGCGCGATCTCCCCGTCCAGCGACCGCCTCCGAGGAGGAAGGAACCGACCCGCGGTTTCGGAAAACACTTTCGCCGCGCGGAACGAAAAGGTCGGCGGCGACGGCGGGCGGATTCGAGTCGTTCCTTCACGCGTTCGGATCGGTTCATTCGCTATTGGCAATTCGCCATTCAATTGAACGGCACGATCCAGAAGTCCAGGATGCTGTTGCCGTCGATCTGATTGTCGT
>CAZNQN010000012.1:0-633 GCA_964574925.1 uncultured Phycisphaeraceae bacterium
TTCGGTGTGCTTCGCGCGCGGGCCATCGGACCGGCGGTGATGAGCGGTCGGATCGCCGCCCTCGATGCCGTGGACGGAAACCGCCGACTCATCTACGTGGGGGCGGCGGGCGGAGGGGTATGGAAGTCCATCAACGGCGGTACGACGTTCAAACCCGTCTTCGACAAGCACACCCAGTCGATCGGCGCCATCGCCATCGACCGCAAGAACACCGATGTCGTGTGGGTCGGCACGGGGGAACCGTGGACCCGTAACAGCGTCTCCGTCGGCACGGGAATCTACAAGACCACCGACGGCGGCGAAACCTGGACGTGCATGGGACTCGAGCACACCGAGCGGATATCCAAGATCCTCATCGACCCGACGGACTCCGACACGGTGTACGTCTGCGCCACGGGGCATCTGTGGGACGATCACCCCGATCGCGGCGTCTACAAGACCACCGACGGCGGCAAGACCTGGGAGAAGATCCTTTACGTGGACGAAAAGACGGGCTGCTCGGACATCGACCTCGATCCGCAGGAGCCGAATCGGTTGTACGCGGCCATGTGGGAGTTCCGCCGCAAGCCCTACTTCTTCCACTCCGGCGGCCCGGCGGGCGGCGCAGCGTTGGGGCGAGAAGTGGAAGGAAAC
>CAZNQN010000012.1:643-3964 GCA_964574925.1 uncultured Phycisphaeraceae bacterium
GAAGTGCCGCGGCGAGCCCTAGACCTTCCACAGCGTCGCCCCCGGCAGCGGACTCTACAAGAGCACCGACGGCGGGAAGACATGGCGGAAGATCACCGCCGGTCTGCCGGAGGGTCCGCTGGGACGGATCGCCCTGGCGGTCGCCCCGTCCCGCCCCAGCGTGATCTATGCCACCGTGGAGTCGGAGAAGACGGCCATGTACCGCTCCGACGATCTGGGGGAGACGTGGCGGCGGGTCGGCTCGACGAGCGCGGTGGAGGCCCGGCCGTTCTATTTCTCCCGCCTGGTGGTGGATCCCAAGGATTACAGCCGGGTGTACAAACCGGCCAGTTTCACGGCGGTCAGCGAGGACGGCGGCAAGACGTTCTCCACGCTGATGGGCGGCAACCATCCGGACCATCACGCCCTGTGGGTCAGCCCGAAGAATCCGGACCAGTTGCTGATCGGGACCGACGGCGGGGTCTACAGCTCGAACGATCGCGGTTCGACGTGGAACTTCGTGCGGGCGCTGCCCGTGTCCCAGTTCTACCACGTCAGCTACGACATGGAGGATCCGTACAACGTCTACGGCGGGTTGCAGGACAACGGGACGTGGTACGGACCGTCGCGGGCGCCGGCCGGCATTCAGAACCGGCACTGGCGTAACATCGGCTCCGGCGACGGCTTCGCCGCCCACGTGGATCGGGGCGATCCCAACATCGTCTACGTGGAGTGGCAGGGCGGTCGGATCCAGCGGGTCAACAAGAAGACGGGGGAGGCGAAGGACATCCAGCCCCTGCCGCAGGAGGGCGACCCCAAACTGCGCTTCAACTGGAACACGCCCATCCAGGTCAGCCCGAACCGGACGGACACGATCTACATCGGCGCGCAGTTTTTGTTCCGCTCGCGCGACCGGGGGGAATCGTGGGAGAAGATATCGCCCGACCTGACCACCAACGATCCGGACAAACAGCGGCAGATCGATTCCGGCGGGTTGACGCCGGACAACTCCACGGCCGAGAACCACTGCACCATCTACACCATCTCCGAGTCCCCGCGCGACGAGAACGTCATCTGGGTGGGCACCGACGACGGCAACGTGCAGGTGACGCGCGACGGCGGGCGGACGTGGACGAACGTGACGGACAACATCCCCGGCGCTTCGCCCGACAAATGGGTCACGTCCGTGGAAGCGAGCCACCATGCCGACGGCACCGCCTACGTCACCCTCGATGCACACCGGGTCGGCGACCTGACGCCGTACGTGTTCAAGACGACGGATTTCGGTCGCACGTGGACGCCGCTCGCCACCGACCAGATCGAGGGGTACGCCCTGGTGATCCGGGAGGATCTCGTCAAGCCGAACCTGCTGTTTCTGGGCACGGAGTTCGGGCTGTACATTTCGCTCGACGGGGGAGAGAACTGGGCGCGGTTCAAGAACAACCTTCCGAAGGTCGGCGTGCGGGACCTGGCCATCCACCCGCGCGAGCACGATCTGATCATCGCCACCCACGGGCGGGGGATCTACATCCTGGACGACATCACGCCGCTTCGTCATCTGACGAAGGAGGTGCTGGCGTCGCCGGTGGCGATGCTGCCCACCCGACCGGTGCAGATGCGCATCCCGGCGGGGGTGCAGGAGTTTCCCGGCAACGACGAGTTCGTCGGAAGCAGCGCCCCGGGCGGCGCGCCGATCGTCTATTACCTCAAGAAGCGGCAACTGTTCGGGGAGATGAAGGTCGAGGTGCTGGACAAAGAGGGCAACGTGCTCGCCTCCCTGCCGGGAACCAATCGTCGCGGTCTCAACGTCGTGCGGTGGTCGATGCGGAAAAAACCGCCGAAGATTCCGCCGGCGGCGAGCCTCGTTCCCCAGCAGTTCGCCATGTTCGGCCCGCAGGTCGGCGAGGGAATCTACCGCGTCCGCTTGCACAAGGGGGAGGACGTGTATGAGGGGACGATCACGGCCGTGATGGATCCCCGCGCGGACTATACGGCCGAGGGCCGCGCGCTTCAGGATCGCACCGTCACCCGGCTCTACGAGATGCTCCAGCGGTTGACGTACCTGGTGGATACGATTCTCGACGTGCAGAAACAGGGCCGCGACCGGGCCGAAAAGGCGAAGGACGACAAGGCGCTCGTCAAGAGCGTGACGGACTTGGTGGACGATCTGGAGGCGCTGCGCAAGACGCTGGTGGCGACGCGCAAGGGGGGGTTCCTCGCGGGGGAGGAACAACTTCGTGAGAAACTCGGTTCGCTCTACGGCGCGGTGAACGGATACGAGGGTCGCCCCACGCAGTCGCAGCTCGGGTACATGGAAGTGCTGGACAAGCAGTTGCAAGAGGCCGAGCGCAAAGCGGAACGGTTGCTCACCGGGCGGCTGGACGACATCAACCGCCGTCTCCGGGCGGCCGGGCTGGCGCCGCTGCATCGCATGACGCGCGACGAGTGGGACAAGCGCCAGCAGCGCTGACCCGCCCGCCGAGCAGTGCTTCGACATCGGCGGACGCATCTTACCGGACGTTGGGCCCGTTCCGGGATCGGTGCGAATCGCCGCGGATTTCCTTCGGTTTCCGCAGGCCGGCGGCTTAAGCCGTCGGTCTGCGTCACGGTTTCGTTTCAAGCGGATCGGCGTGCTTGACGCCCCGTGTCGGGAGCCTACCTTGCCTTCAACCGGGTGAGGATGACACGGGGGCTTTCGACGTTGCGCCCGGTCATCAGGGAGCTGCCATGCGACCATCGATCATTCCTGCCGTATGTCTGTTGTGGCCCGTCTCGGGGATCGTTGCCCCCGTGCAGGCCCAGCAAGAGACGCTCGCTTTCGTGGGGGCCACCATCGAGCCGGTCACGGCGCCGACGATCGGATCGGGCGTGCTGATCGTACGGGACGGCAAGATCACGGCCGTCGGTCCGGCCGATACGACGCCCATCCCCGCCGACGCGCGGCGGATCGACGTCAGCGGCAAGCGGATCCTGCCCGGGCTGGTGGATACGCACAGCCACATCGGCGGGTTCGGAGGGGCGGATTCGTCCGGGCCGATCCAGCCGGAGGTGCGCATCTACGATTCGCTCAATCCGTTCAGCCCCGATTTCAAGCGGGCGCAGGCGGGCGGGATCACCACCGTCAACGTCATGCCGGGCTCCGGGCATCTGATCAGCGGCCAGACCATCTACCTGAAGCTGCGCAACGCCCGCACCATCGAGGAGATGTTCATTCGCGACGCGGATGGCAACCCGATGGGAGGGCTCAAGATGGCCAACGGGACCAACTCGCTGCGCGGCAAGCCGTTTCCCGGGACGCGGGGCAAGTCGGCCGCCCTCGTGCGGCAGGCGTTCATCAAGGCG
>CAZNQN010000012.1:3974-15454 GCA_964574925.1 uncultured Phycisphaeraceae bacterium
GCGCAGGAATACCGCGACAAGATCCGCCGGGCGAACGGCGACCCGGAGAAAATGCCGCCCCGCGATCTGGGCATGGAAGCTCTCGTGGAGGTGCTGGAGGGCAAGCGGATCGTTCACCACCACACGCACCGGCAGGATGATATCATGACCGTGTTGCGGCTGGCGAAGGAGTTCGGTTTCCGGGTCGTGCTGCACCACGTCAGCGAGGGGTGGAAGGTCGCGGACAAGATCGCCGCGGCGGGCGTGCCCTGTTCGATCATCCTCGTGGACAGTCCGGGGGGGAAGCTCGAAGCCGTGGACATGTCCTTTGCCACGGGCGCCGTTCTCGACGCCGCCGGAGTGAAGGTGGCCTATCACACCGACGACTGGATCACCGATTCGCGGTTGTTTTTGCGGACGGCGGCGCTGGGGATGCGGGCGGGGCTGTCGCGGGAGACGGCGTTGCGGAGCCTGACGATCCACGGGGCGGAGATGCTCGATCTGGGAGACCGCGTCGGCTCCCTCGAGCCGGGCAAGGACGCCGATTTCATCGTGTTATCGGGCGATCCGTTCAGCGTTTATGCTCACGTCCTGGAGACGTGGGTGGAAGGGAAGAAAGTCTTCGACCGAAACAATCCGAAAGACAGGCTCTATGCGATCGGGGGCTACGGAGCCGGGGAGGACCGTGAACCCGACCTGGGCTGCGCTTCCGATGCGGAGGATACGCAATGAATCGAAGGACAGTCGGACATTGTCTGCTGCTGATGGGGTGGTTGGGGGCGTGCGGGGGCGTGTTGCCCGCGCAGGCCCAGATCGCCGTCCGCGGCAACCTGGTCTACACCTCGGCGGGCAAGATCATCCGCGGCGGGGTGGTGGTGATCGAAAACGGGAAGATCACCAAGGTCCGCAGGTTCAAGGATACGGTGCTGCCGGCGGATTACACCGTCTATGAGGCCGAGGTCGTCACGCCGGGGCTGATCGATGCCCACACGGTCGCCGGTCTGAGCGGCCTGTACAACCAGAAGCAGGATCAGGACCAGTTGGAACGTTCCAAGCCCATCCAGCCGGAGCTTCGCGCGGTCGACGCATACAATCCCCGGGATCCGCTCATCACCTGGCTGCGCGGGTTCGGGATCACCACCATCCACACCGGGCACGCGCCGGGAGAGGTGATCTCCGGACAGACGATGGTGGTCAAGACCTACGGGGAGACAGTGGAGGACGCGCTCTTGCGCGCCCCGGTGGCCGTGGCGGCCACCCTCAGCCCCGCCGCGATCAAAAAAGACAAAGGCAAATCGCCCGGCACGCGGGGCAAGATGATGGCCCTTTTGCGTCAGGAACTGATCAAGGCCAGGGAATACCTACAGAAGAAAGGCCGCTCGGATCCGGACAAGCAACCGGCGCGTGATCTGAAACTGGAAGTGCTGGGCAAGGTGCTCCAGCGGCATCTGCCGCTGATGGTGACTGCCCAGCGCGCGCAGGACATCGAGAACGTGCTTCGTCTGAAGGAGGAGTTCAAGATCAACGTCTGGCTGGACGGCGGGGCGGAATCGTATCTGCTGGCCGACAGACTGAAAAAGGCCGGCATTCCCGTCATTTTGCACCCGCTTATGGCGCGGAGGGCGGGCGACCTCAAGAACGCCGCCTTCGATACGCCGCTCAAGCTCCGCAAGGCCGGCGTCTACGTCGTGCTGCAAAGCGGGTACGAAAGCTACGTGCCAAAGACGCGGGTGGTGTTGTTCGAGGCGGCCCAGGCCGTCGCCCACGGCATGGACGTCCAGGATGCCCTGGCGCTGATCACCATCGACGCCGCCCGCCTGCTGGGCGTCGCCGATCGCGTCGGCTCCATCGAGATCGGCAAGGACGCGGACCTCGCCCTGTTCGACGGAAAACCGTTAGAATACACCACTCATTGCATCGGCACGATGATCAACGGCAAGATGGTCCACTACAAGCCGCAATAGCTCTGCCCGGAGGGGAAGACGGCGGCGATGTCGGCGCCGGGTCGTGGTGACCCGCGCCGCGGGCGTCCTCGTGCCTTGTTTTTGTGTTCCGAGCCGCAGGCTTGAAACCTGCGCGATGAAACCGCACTCCCTCCGCATCGAAGTGGGAAAGGAGCGCTCCACATTCTTGAGACACGCCCTATTCGGCCAGTCCGACGGCCGAAGCGGCGGCGAGCATCCGCGTATGGGTGATCGAGAGAAGCACACGCTCGATGCCGCGTCGGCGGGCGGCTTCCGCCGTGGCGCCGCGAAGCGTCACCTTCGGTGCCCCCATCGCGTCGGGCAGGATCTCCATGTCGGTCCAGGCGATCCGGCCTCGCCATCCGGTCCCCACCATTTTGAGCAGGGCTTCCTTGGCCGCCCATCGACCGGCCACGAAGGGAACCGGATCCCGATGGCGATCCGCCAGCGCACGCTCTTTCTCGGTGAGCACGCGGCCCAGGAAGCGCCGCCCGTGACGGCGGAGCACGCCGGCGATCCGCTCGCATTCGATCAGGTCGATGCCGTGCCCGACGACGGCGGTCATGGGTCAGGACGCCTCGGCGAAAACGGGCGCCGGCTCGTATCGTCCGTCGCCCGCGTGGTCGTTTAAGGCTTTCAGCATTCCGCGGACCGTTCGATGTCCGATGCGGCCGGCCCAGGCGAGCGGTCCCTGCGGATAGTTCGTCCCTTTGACCATCGCGATGTCGATGTCCTCGGCGGTGGCGATGCCTTCAGCAAGGGCCCAACCGGCTTCGTTGAGAATCGCCCCCAGCACCCGCCCGAGCACGTATTGCTCGGTGCCGTTCGCTTCCGTTATGCCGCCCTGGCGGCAGAAGGTCTGCAACACGTCCTGGAGCATCGGCGCCAGACGGAAGCTTCGCCGGTCCACGGGAACGGCGGGGAGTTTGTCCTTTTCTTCGTAAAGGTAAAACCCTCTACCCGCCTTTCGTCCGATGTGCCCCGTTTCGACGAGCCGCCGCTGGATGTCATGGGGCTGGAAGCGCGCCAATCGTCCCATCTGTTCGTACACGGAGACACTGACGGCGTAGTTGACGTCGATGCCGATCAGATCCATCAGCTCGAACGGGCCCATGCGGAACCCGCCGTGCCGCCGCAGGATCGCGTCGATCTCGTCCACGCCCGCCACGCCCTCGCCGAGGAGGCGAAGGGCCTCTAAGTAGAAGCCGCGGGCGACGCGGTTGACGATGAACCCCGGCGTGTCCTGGACGCGCACGGGCGTCTTGCCCCACGAGCGGGCCGTCTCCACGCCCGCACCGATCGCCTTCGGGTCGCTCTCTTTCCCGGCGACGATCTCCACCAGCGGCATGACGGGAGCGGGATTGAAAAAATGCATGCCGATCACCCGCGCCGGTCGCTTCACCGCTTCCGCGATGCGGGAGACGGGAAGCGAAGACGTGTTGGTGGCCAGGACGGCGTCGGGCGGAGCGGTTTGCTCCAGGGCGGCGAACACCTTCCGCTTGACGTCGAGATCCTCCACCACCGCTTCGACGGCGAGCTCTATGCTTCCGAGGTCTTCGATGCGCGTCCGTGTGTCGATGCGCGACAGGGCGGCGTTCCGTTGCTCGTCCGTCATCCGCCCCTTCTCCACCGAGCGGGCGAGCCGCTTCCCGATCTGCTCCACGGCACGCGCGAGGACATCTTCACGGAGGTCGATTAAACGGACGGCGGTGCCGTGCGAAGCGGCGAGCTGCGCGATGCCGGCCCCCATCGTTCCGGCCCCGATGACGGCGATACGCTTCATGAACGCGATGCCTCTGCACGAATCATGTGACTGTTTGTTTCGCTTTTCAGGTCTTCCGTGCCCGGATGACAACAACAATTAACGAACCGCTCGCTCACTTGTCTGCGTAGAATGCCTGCCCGTGCGGCCAATGCAGACAGGCACAGGCAGGCGGCCGCGGCTCAGCGGACGAGCGCGGCGCAGTCTGCCGCGCCGTCGGGCGGCAATGTAGCAAGCGAGGGGTCAATCCGCCACCCGCGCGGGCAGGTGCGTCTTGATGAGCTGGTAGATGGCCCGCGTGGCCGTCGAACGGTTGAGCGTATAGAAATGGATGCCGGCCGCCTCCTGCTCCAGCAGGTCCAGACATTGTCGGGTGGCGTGGTACATGCCGAGGTGGCGGACGGCCTCGGCATCGTCCTCGACGGCCTCGATCCGCCGCAACAAATCCTCCGGGATGCTCGCGCCGCACATCTGCGTGAACTTCTTGACCTGGCGCACGCTGAGGATCGGCATGATGCCGGCGACGATGGGCACCGTGATGCCGGCGGCGACGGCCCGCTCGCGAAAACGGTAGAAACAATCATTGTCGAAGAACAGTTGCGTGATCAGGAAATCGACGCCCGCGTCCACCTTGCGCTTGAGGTTGGCCAGATCCTTTTCCAGGTCGGGCGTCTCCGGATGCCCTTCCGGATAGCAGGCCGCCCCCAGACAAAGCTCTGGATGCCGGTTGCGGATAAACGCCACCAGCTCGGCGGCGTAGCGGAACCCGCCCGGCGTGGGGGTGAACCGCTCCTGCCCCGCCGGCGGATCGCCCCGCAGGGCGAGGATGTTCTCCACCCCGCGGGCGGTCAGCTCATCGGTGATCTTCCCGATCTCCTCCCGCGTCGCCGCCACGCAGGTCAGGTGGGCCATCCCCTCGATCCCCACGTCCCGCTTGATCCGCACGACCAGGTCGATGGTCTTGCGACGGGTCGATCCGCCCGCCCCGTAGGTCACCGACACATAGGTGGGATCGAGCGGTTTGAGGGAGGCGATGGTCCGGTAGAGATCCCAGAACCCGATGTCGTCCTTGGGCGGGAAGAACTCGAAGGAGAGGGTCGGTCGGTTGTGCTCTAGCGCGTCACGGATCCGCATCGGACCGGGTCATCCACTGGGCGCGGAAGGATTCGAACCTTCGAAGGCTTACGCCAACGGGTTTACAGCCCGTCCCCTTTGGCCACTCGGGCACACGCCCCCGACGAACCGGACACGCAGGGGCGCATCCGGCATATCGTAATTCCAGCCGGGCTTATATAGCAGAAAATCCGCCTTTGCCAAGCGGAAGCGCGCGTTCCTACGTCCCGGGCGGGGCGTGGGTTCCGCTCCGCGCGGCCGGGATTCAGGCGGTCTGGACGAGAAAGTCGAGCAGCCCGAACATCAAAGCCAGGATGAACGCCGTGCTGAGGATGAAGAGGTTGGGCATGGTTTCGATCTCCACCGCGGGGCCTCCCTGCCGCCGGCGTCCGGCGAAAGCCGACCCCGTCTCCCCGGTTTTTTCCGCGCCGCCGCACGCCCGCGCCCGCGACGGCCTGCGCAATGGGTAGTGTAGGAACGACCCCCGCCGGGGGCAAGACGATCAACGGCGTTGACACGCGGACGGCTGCGGGCCTATGGTAGCCGCGCCGGCAGAAATCACACGACCGCACCCGCTGACGCGAGGATCGCCATGCCCGAGACGCCGAAGAAAACGCCCCTCTACGACGATCACCTCGCCCGCGGGGCCCGGATGGTGGAGTTCGCTGGCTGGGCGCTGCCCGTCCAGTTCACGAGCATCGTCGAGGAGCATCGACATACGCGGACGGCGTGCTCGGTGTTCGACGTGTCGCACATGGGCCGGTTGCGGCTTCGTGGGCGGGAGGCTGGCCCCCTGCTCGACCGGCTTTGCACCCGGAACCTCGGGAATGCCGAGATCGGGCGCTCCTACTACAGCCACATGTGCCGCGAAGACGGCGGCATCCTCGACGACCTGATCGTCTCGTGTTTCGCGGAGGACGAATGGGGCGTGGTGTGCAATGCGGCCAACCGGGAGAAGATCGTCGGATGGATCGGCCGCCACGCGGAGGGCACCGGCGTCGAGCTGCGGGACGAGACGGAATCGACGGCCATGCTGGCCGTGCAGGGGCCGAAAACGCTGGAGGTCGCCTCTTCCCTGGTGCCGGACGACCTGGCCTCGATCCGCCGATACCGGTTCCGCGTCTTCGACCTGATGGGGATGCCCGTGACGGTGTACCGGAGCGGTTACACGGGCGAGGACGGATTCGAGGTGGTGCTGCCCGCGTCGCTGGTGACCATGCTGGTGCCGCAACTGCTGGGCACGCCGCAGCGACCGCATCCCGTGGTCCGCCCGGCCGGCCTGGGGGCAAGGGACACCCTGCGGATCGAGGCGGCGATGCCGCTCTACGGGCACGAGCTGAGCGAGGATTGGGATTCGATCACGGCCGGTCAAGCCTGGTGCGTGGACTTGACGAAAGAGTTCATCGGGGTCGAATCTCTGCGGCGGATCGCCGAGGAGGGACCGAAACGGCATCTGGTGGGGCTGGAGCTGACCGGACGGCGGATCGCGCGGCAGCATCACCCGGTCTACCGCGCGGACCGGACGGTGGGCGAAGTGACCAGCGGAACCCTCTCCCCCACGCTGGGCAAGAGCATCGCGATGGCGCTGGTGGAGGCGGACGTCGCTTCGGAGGGAGACGAACTGGAAGTCGGATTCGGGAACCATAGAATCCCGGCCCGGACGGTGAAATTGCCGTTCTACCGGCGACCCAGGCCGCAGACGGGATGAGGACAGGACGCGGACGGCACGCCGGCCTCTGCCGATAGGCCGGCCCAGGAAACGGGGAAACTGATACGATGACTGTTCCGAAGGACCGGAAGTACTCCGAAACGCACGAGTGGTTCCTGATCGACGACGACCTCGTCACCATGGGGATCACCCAGTACGCCGCCGACGAGCTGACGGACATCACCTATGTGCAGCTTCCCGAGGTCGGCGCGCGGATCGAGGCCGGCGACGCCATCGGCGAGGTGGAATCCGTCAAGGCCACCTCGGAAATCTTCACCGCCGTCAGCGGCGAGGTGGTGGAGATCAACGAGGCGCTGGCGGACCATCCCGAACTGATCAACGAGGACGCCTTCGAGGAGGGGTGGCTGGTGAAGATCAAGCCGGATTCGATCGAACCCCTCACGGCGCTGCTGGACGCCAAGGAATACGTGTCGTTCTGCAAGCACGCCGCTTCGTAAGCGGATTCTCAGCGGGCGGTCCTTATGTTCCCGCCGCCCGTCCCGGAGGGGATTCCCGCCCGGCGTTTCCCGCCCTCGCGTTTTGTCGGTAAGATGCCGCCGCTGCGTCCTGCGATCGCACCCGGAAGGGAGCGGCGGAACGGCGTTTGCTTGGTTCCACCCGAAAGTCCCTGGAGAATCGACAGACCATCCAGATGCAATCGACAAACCGGCAATGCAACGTGACCGTGGATCCGTACCGAAAAAAACCGCTCCCTCACGGTCGCGGCTCTGTTCACGCAATCGCGTGCGATCGCGCTTCGTTCATGCGCGCGGCGTCGCCGGGCGTTTGCCGTCCGGATCCGCCGGCAGCGTTGGGAATCATTCCGTAAGGAGAACCGGTCGTGCCCGACAGTTTGACCCCCGATTTCTACCAGATCGACACCCTGCTGTCCGAGGACGAGCGACAGGTGCGCGACACCGTGGGCAAATGGGTGGACGAACGCGTCCTGCCCATCATCGGCGAGTGCTTCGAGAAAGAACGCTTCCCGATGGAGCTGGTGCCGGAAATGGCCGGGATGGGTCTGTTCGGACCCACCTTCCAGGACTACGGCTGCGCGGGTCTCAACAACGTCTCCTACGGCCTGATCATGCAGGAGCTGGAGCGCGGCGACAGCGGCATCCGCAGCTTCGCCTCCGTTCAGAGCGGTCTGTGCATGTATCCCATCCACCAGTGGGGTTCGGCGGAGCAGAAACAGCGGTGGCTGCCGGGGATGGCCCGCGGCGAGATCATCGGCTGTTTCGGCCTGACCGAACCCGACGGCGGCAGCGATCCCGGCGCCATGAAGACCACCGCCAAGCGCGACGGCGGCGACTGGATCCTCAACGGGGCCAAGATGTGGATCACCAACGGCTCCATCGCCCACATCGCCATCGTCTGGGCGCGAACGGAGGAGGGTGTGCGCGGCTTCGTGGTGGAAAAGGACATGCCGGGCTACACCACCCGCGACATCCCGCACAAGTTCTCCCTGCGGGCGTCGATCACCAGCGAGCTGTTCTTCGACAACGTGCGGGTGCCGGAGGAGAACCGCCTGCCGGAGGCGGACGGGCTGCGGTGCCCCCTCTCCTGCCTGACGCAGGCGCGCTACGGGATCGCCTGGGGCGGCGTGGGGGCGGCGATGGCCTGCTACCGCGAGGCGCTGGCGTTCTGCCGCGAACGGGTGCTGTTCGGCGAGCCGCTCATCCGCAAGCAGCACATGCAGATCCGCCTGGCGGACATGTTGCGGCGGATCACCCTGGGGCAACTGCTGGCCCTTCAACTCGGACGGCTCAAGGACGAGGGGAAGATGCACCATACGCAGGTGTCGCTGGCCAAGTGGAACAACGTCCGCCTCGGCCTGGACGTCGCCCGCGAGGCACGCGACATCCTCGGCGCCGGCGGGATCACCATCGAATGCCACCCCATCCGCCACGCCCTCAACCTGGAAAGCGTCATCACCTACGAGGGAACCGAGACGATCCATCAACTCGTCGTCGGGCGGGAGATCACCGGCGTGGGGGCGCTGTAGGTCGAAACGGGAACCGGGGCCGATGCCGCGACGAACGACGCGTTTCACGCTCAACCGGGCCCAGATCGTCGACGAGAACTTCCTCGCCCTGATCGAATCGTACGCCCGAACCCAAACCGGACGGGCGGCGCCCCTTCGCGGGGAAGAAGAACCCGTCACGCCCGGCTCGTCGCTGACCGTCCGCGACCTGCGCGAGCTGTTCGAATCGCAGATCGTTTCGCGGATGCTGGACCTGGTGGCCAGGGAGATGCGCTCGCGCGACGAGGGGTTCTATACCATCGGCAGCAGCGGACACGAGGGGAACGCGGTGATCGGTCGGCTCACCCGACCGACCGACCTCGCCTTTCTGCACTATCGCTCCGGGGCGCTGATGGCGGAACGCGCCCGCAAGGTGCCCGATGTCGATTTCATCCGCGACACCACGCTGAGTCTGGCCGCCAGCCGGGACGACCCCATCGCCGGCGGTCGGCACAAGGTCTGGGGCAGCGTCCCCCTGTGCGTCCCGCCGCAGACGAGCACGATCGCCAGTCACCTGCCCAAGTCGGTGGGGGCGGCCGTCTTTCTCGCCCGCGCCCGGCGGGTCGGCGTGGAGACGCGCCTGCCGCGGGACGCCATCATCGTGTGCAGCTTCGGCGACGGATCGGTCAACCACGCGGTGGCGCAGACGGCCTTCAACGCCGCCGCGCTCTTCACGCACCAGCACCTGCCCGTCCCCATCCTGTTCATTTGCGAGGACAACGGACTGGCGATCAGCGTGGAAACGCCCCCGACATGGATCGAGGCACAGTTCTCCGGCCGGTACGGACTCACCTACTTCCAGGCCGACGGCTTGAACCTGCCGGACGCCTACGAAACGGCGCAGGAGGCCATCGCGTTCTGTCGCACGCGTCGCCAGCCGGTCTTCCTTCATATGCAGATGGTTCGGCTGCTGGGCCACGCGGGCAGCGATCCGGAGACGGAATACCACACGCGGGAGCAGATCGAAGCCACGGAAGCCAGGGATCCGCTGCTCGCTTCCGCCCGCCTCGTGATCGAGCACGGCGTGATGACGCCGGGCGAGGTGCTCGACCTCTACGAGACGACGCGGAAGAAGGTCCGCGAGGCCGCCGCGTATGCGGCCGCCCGTCCCAAACTCGCCTCGGTCGAGGAGATCGTCCGCCCGTTGGCACCCTTCACGCCGGAGGCGGTGGCCGAGGAAGCCGCCCGCACGCCGCCCCATCAGGAGCGCGTCCGCGTCTTCGGCGGGGAGGAGCGCCTCCCGGAAAAGGGCCCGCCCCGTCACATGGCCGTTCTCATCAATTACGCCCTCCATGACCTGCTGATCGAGTATCCCGAAGCGCTTGTGTTCGGGGAGGACGTGGCCAAAAAGGGGGGCGTCTACCACGTCACCACCGGCTTGAGCCGCCGGTTCGGCGTCGGGCGGGTCTTCAACACCATGCTGGACGAAACGATGATCCTGGGACTGGGCATCGGCGCCGCCCATCTCGGACTGCTGCCCATTCCGGAGATCCAGTACCTGGCCTACTACCACAATGCGGAGGACCAGGTGCGCGGTGAGGCGTGCGCCCTGCAATTCTTCTCCAACGGTCAGTATCGCAACCCGATGGTGATCCGCATCGCATCGTGGGCCTACCAGAAGGGGTTCGGCGGGCACTTCCACAACGACAACAGCATCGCCGCCCTGCGGGACGTGCCGGGACTGGTGGTCGCCTGCCCCTCCCGCGGGGACGACGCCGCGAGGATGCTGCGGACGTGCATGGCGATGGCCAGGGTGGACGGACGGGTGATCGCCTTCCTGGAGCCGATCGCCCTTTACATGACCAAGGATCTGCACGAAGCAAAGGACGGCCTGTGGTCGTTTTCCTATCCGCCGCCGGGTGAGGCCGTCCCCTTCGGCGAGGGTCGCGTCTACCACGAGGACGCCGATGACCTGACCATCCTGACGTTCGCCAACGGCGTCTACCTGTCCCTGAAGGCGGCGAAGACCCTGCGCGAACAACACGGGATCGCGGCGCGGGTGGTGGACCTGCGCTGGCTGCACCCGCTCAACGAGGACTTCATCGAGGCGCAGGCGCGGGCCACCGGGCGGGTGCTGGTGGTGGACGAGGGACGTCGCTCAGGAGGACTGAACGAACCGATCCTCGCCCTGCTGCACGAGCGATGCGAGGGGAAGATCAAGACCGAACGGGTCACCGGCGCGGATACGTACATTCCGCTGGGCCCCGCCGCCGATCACGTGCTTCCGCAGACGCAAGACATCGTGAAAGCCGCGTGCCGCCTCGTGCGCCGCAACCCCGCCAGGCCCCGTAGACAAAAACCCTCGCGCACCGCGCCGCCCCACTAGCGCATTTTTCGCTGGCGTGTTCCGAGCCGCGGGCTTTCAGCCCGCGCGATGCAACGGTATTCCACCCGCATCCAATCGGGAACGTAGCGGCCCGCAATTCCGAAGAACGCTCTACGCCCCCAAGCACGCGTTCGATCCGTGCTCGAACCGTGTTCAGGAAGGGGGCGTATCCTGCTTGTGTTCGAGCTTGGCGTTGTTGGGGGGTTCGATCTGCGAATTGACGTCGATCTCGTCCTTGACCTCGCGCAGACCCTTCTTGAACTCCACGATGCTGCGTCCGATGGAGCGGGCCACGTCCGGCAGGCGACGGCCGAAGATCAGCAAGGCCACGAGGGCGATCACCAGCCACTCGGACCCGCCGGGGAGATTGAAAAAAGCGAGCAAGTCTCCGTACATGGGATGACTCCCCGTCGGCGACGGCGATCGGCGTTCTCCTTTCCGATCACGGCGCAGCGGATAGCGCTGCAATCCGCCGCCGGACTCCGTTCATTATAGCGATCCGTTCGGCGATCCGTCAAAACCGACCGGTCGCACTCCCTGTCTTTTCTCTATCGACCCGGAAACCTTCCGAAACCATTCTTTCTTGTCACCCGCCGGGCAGGGAC
>CAZNQN010000013.1:0-14773 GCA_964574925.1 uncultured Phycisphaeraceae bacterium
GATGCGGGCGCGGGCGGCGACGATGGCTTCCGCTTGCTGCCGCTGGAGCATGGCGCCGGCGATCTCCGGCGCGTAGGCGAGGTGGGCGATGCGCGCCTCCTCCACCAGCACACCCGCGCGGGCGACGCGCTCCTGCACCTCCTTTTGCAGCGTTTCCGAGACCTCATCGACGCTGCCGCGCAGCGAGATCGTGTCGCCCTCGAAGACGTCGTAGGGATAGGACATGGCCAGGTGCCGCAGGGCCGCTTCGCTTTGCACCTGGACGTAATCCTCATAGTCCTCCACATCGAAGACGGCGCGGGCGGTGTCCACGACCCGCCAGACGACGACGAGGGCGATCTCGATGGGGTTGCCGCGGCGATCGTTGACCTTGAGCTTCTCCCCGTTGAGGTTGTGCGCCCGCAGCGAGACCTTCTTCTTGGTGTACAAAGGGTTTGCCCATCGAAAGCCGCTGTCGGTGACGGTGCCCTTGTATTGGCCGAAAAGCGTCAGCACCGCGCCGATGTTGGGTTGAAGGGTAAAGAACCCGAACCAGCCTCCGCCCCACAGCAGCGTGAGCAGCGACAGGGCGATGATCTTCTTGACCTCGATGTGGCGTCCGAACCGGCTGACGGGGTTGATCAGCAGGAACCACAGATAGGCCAGCAGCACCCCGGCCACGATCAACACCCCCAGGACCGTCCAGCCGCTGTCGACCCTCCGCCTGATCTCTTGCGTCTCTTTCATCGCGTGTTCCTCCCGTGATGCGGGCCTCCCTGCGCCGAGCCATCGATTCCCGGGGCGATCCCGGTTACCTATCGTTATTATATCATAAAAATATCGAAAAGATGTATTCTTTTGTCGGTTTCCTCGCCGTGTAGCGTGAAAGGCGGTTTCTTGTCAGGAGCAAATGTTATCGGACCTTTAACGCGCGGAATGTCGGAGGGAGGGAGCTGCCCCAAACGGTTCGGAGATCGATCCGGAGACGGTCCGCGCGCAAAACGGCCGCAGGGATCCGAAAAACCGGTTCAGGCGTGGACGCGACGGCGGATCGTCCAGGCACCGCCCGCGGCCAGGATCACGCCGGCTGCGATCAGGCCCCATCCGGCCACGGCCGGGATGGGCGGGATCGTGAAGCGGGCGATCACGTCCGTGGCGGTGAGCTGCGGGATGGTCGTGATGCGCAGCTCGAAGGCGTCCAGGCCCTGAATGGACGCGGTCGGATTCTCCGCCACCAGGTGGATCTCGTCGGTGGTCAGTACGCCTGCCGTGGAGCCGGGGCCGAGCACGGAGACGGCGACGGGGGAGACGAAACGAATGATCGCCCCGACCTCGGCGGAGGCCGTCTGATCGAACCGGCCGCCGATCAACGTGGTGGGAAACGCGCCGACGTGAGCGACGGGCGTGGTGGCCGGCAGGCCGGGGACCGACTGCAAGAGCGTCCCCCCGAGGAAGACGTCCACGCGCACCGTGGCGGCGCCGAGGGGCGCCATCAGCGGAGTGACGACAATCTGGCCTGTCAGGTCGTCGCGTTCGAAGGAAGCGCCGATGAGATCGGGAAAGACACCGGCCACGGAGGCGTTCGACTGGGGCGGTTTGCCTCCCCCGACGATCTTGGGGGGCGGGATGATGCCGGACACGCTGCCGGAAAGGGAGACCGGTTCCCAGCGCAGACCGGCCTGGAAGGGACGGCGTCCGGCGGGGTCGGCCGAGAAACAGACCGAGACGCCATCAAGGCCGGTCGTGCCGATGTTGCTGATCTGCATTCGCGGACCGATCACGTCGAGGATCGCCTGCCCCAGCGGGGCGACCGGGAAGCTGTCGAACTGAAGCGTGGGGGGATCGCCGATGCAGAAGCGTCCCTGGCAGGTGTCGTTGATCGTGCAGGCGTCGCCGTCGTCACAGGCGGTTCCCGCGGGCAGAGGGTCGTTGCGGCAGATGCCGCCCACGCAGTCGTCGACGGTGCAGGGCAGACCGTCGTCGCAATCGACCGGCGAGATGCAATCCTGGCACAGGATCTCACTGCATGCCGCACCCGGGGAATGCTGACCGGCGCAATCGACCGCTGCGACGCTATCCTGGCAGACGCCGCCCGGCAGGCAGCACGCCCCCAGTTGTGCGGTGGCGACGCGGGCAGTCGCCAGCCATGCGGCTCCGATGACGATCCCCAGTTTGAATCGGTTTCCGTTCGACGCTGACATGGGCGCATTCCTTCCATTGGGGCTTCGACTCGTCGTCGCCGACATCGAGCCCGATTCCTCAACGGTTCAATTATGCCAAAAAGCGATCGGCTTTTTCAACCCCCCTGGAGGGGCGGAAACGGCCTTCGATGCCGGGTGGCTATGCCCTCCGGCAAGTCGAAACATCTCTTACAGAAGAAATATGGACCGAACGGTGTGCCGCTCCGTTTCCCGTGGGCATTCGGTGGAGCTGCCTCGGATGGCACGGGCTTTTCTCGAAGCCGCAGCTTGGGACGCAAAAGCTAAGGAGCGGGCTATCACATGCCCGCGGCGTCGGCGGCCAGCACCAATCGCCTCCCGTTCAGGGTGCCGACGGGACAGGCGGGCAGCTCCCATCCGGCAAACGGCGTGTTGCGTCCCTTCGAAAGAAAGCGCTCCGGATCCACCCGCCGGCGGGCGTGGGGGTCGATCAGCGTCAACTCGGCGGCCGCACCCGGTCGGATCGACCGCTGTGGAAGAGCGAGCACCTCGGCCGGGCCTTTCGTCATCCAGCGGGCCAGATCCGGCCAGTCGGCGGGTCCGCTTTCGATCATGGCCCGGGCGACCAGCCCGACAGCCGTTTCCAGTCCCACGATCCCCGGCGGGGCGTGGAGGAATCCGCGTGCTTTTTCCTCCTGCGTATGGGGAGCGTGGTCGGTGGCGATGCAGTCGATCGTTCCGTCGAGCAGTCCGCGGCGACAGGCCTCGACATCCGCGGCCGACCGCAGCGGCGGATGCATCTTGGTATTCGGATCGCGGCGGCGGCAGGCTTCGTCCGTCAAGAGCAGATGATGCGGGCAGACCTCGGCGGTGACGGGCAATCCCTCGGCCTTGGCTTGTCGGACGAGATCGACGGCGCGGGCGGTAGAGATGTGGGCCACGTGATACCGCCCGCCACTCTCTCGACACAGGGCGATGTCCCGCTCGATCATGGCCTCTTCCGAGCGCGGATCGAGTCCGGGCAGACCCAGTTCGCGGGAAACCGTTCCTTTGTGCATGACGCCGCCTGCGGAAAGGGCGCGATACTCGCAGTGCTGAATGAGCACCGCGTGCAAGGACGCGGCTCGGCGGAACGCCTCCCGCATGACGTCATCCGACTCCACCCCTGTCCCGTCGTCACTGAACGCCACCGCGCCCGCCTCCCGCAAGGCGGCGAAGTCGGTCACCTCCTCCCCCTTTCGACCGCGGGTGATGGCAGCGATCGGCCCCACCTCGCATACACCGACCTCGCGCGCGCGATCGAGGACGAAGCGGACCGTTTCCGGCGTGTCAAGCGGCGGATCGGTGTTGGGCATGCAGGCGACGAAGGTGAAGCCACCCGCCGCGGCCGAAAGCGTTCCCGTCTCGATCGTCTCCTTGTGCGTCTGACCCGGTTCGCGCAGGTGGACGTGCGGATCGATCAACCCGGGGCAGACGATGCAGCCGGCGACGTCGATCACCTGCGCCGAGTTCGGCGCCTCCGCGACAATCCGCCCGTCGCGCACGAACAGATCCCGGATCGCATCCTCGCCGGTCCACGGGTCGATCACCCGGCCGCCGCGGAGGATCCACGCTTTGTGCTCTTGAACGATCAACCGATCGGTCGGGATGGAAGCGGGCATCAGCGATCCCTCACGGAAACGGGTCGTCCCGGGAGTCGCACAGGGCGTCGCGCGGAGTCGGGGCATAGTTCGGAATCGGGGTCCGGTCCTTTTTCCGTCGGATGCGGATGGGGTCCCGCGGCGTCGCGCAGGCTGAAGCCTGCGGCGCGGAACGCGAAGCCCGTGGCTCGGAACGCAAATCCCGTGGCTCGGAACACGGAGACGAAACGTGCTCTAGTTCGTCTGCGGTGCGGTCCGATCCACCCCGGCGGCGGCGTCCTCCGGTCGGGGGTTGTCCTGTAACGGGAGGAAATTGTCCTCGCAACTTTCCACGTACCCGCACTGTTCGCAAATCCTCTTGCAGTGCCGCGCCACGAGCTCCGCACGTCCGCACCGCGGACAGGTCCAGGCCGAGACCTCCTCCATCGTCCGTCTCCGTTCGCTTCCGTGCCGTCGTTTTGTTTCGATCCGAAGGATCCGCTTCCTATCACCCGCCCGCTCCGCTGTCCAGCAAGGTCAGCGCCACGTTGTAGGCGGCGTGGCAGCCGGCGGCCGGTCCGTACCCGCGGAACCAGAACACCACCGCCAGGTAGACGCCTGCGATCGAACGGAACAGGAAAGGCATCCAGCGGAAGGGTTCGTGTCCGATGGGGGGATGGTGATGGGCGGCGAAGGCCAGCGCCGACAGCACGACGGCACCGACCGTCACCGCCGTCCGATCCAGGCGGAACAGGTCCACGCCGATCATCACCAGCAGCGACAGCAGCACCAGCCGGAAGACGAGTTCCTCGTAGATACCGGCACCGACGCCCATGGCCAGCCGCTCGTTGAGCGTACTGACTCCGTCCGCGGCGACCAGCGGCATCCAGCGGTTCAACGCCAGCAGCGGCAGCGCCAGCAGAATCGCCTCCGGGTACATCATCGCCACCCGTCCCCAGTGCACCCTCCACCGCTGCCCGGAAGCGACGTGGGTGGCGAGGAGGATCACGATCACGGTCAGCGGCGGGGCCCACATCCCCGCGTACCCGAACAGCTCGAAGAACCCCCGCGTCCAGTCGAAGGCGATGACACGCTCCGGTCGCAGGGCGGACATGATCTCGTAGTACAGCAGCATCGGGAGCAGAAACACGAGGGCGTCGAGCGGTCGGGCCAAGAGCCCGCGCCGCGCGTCCGCATCGCCGCTCTTTCGGGAAGTCGTCATCGGTTCGTCTATCGTGACGTGTCCGAACCGATCCGCAAGGGCGCGGGCACGATCCGGCGGCGAAGCCCGCATGTCCGAGGGCAAGGAGGACGGACGTCCTCGTTCGATCGCCGGTGGTTCTCATGCCCGCCCACCGATAGATTGATCGCCATGCGGACGGAAGCCCGGCCGGATCCACGCAAGACGCTGCCGATGATCTTCGACCGCCTCCTGAGCGCGTACGGTCCGCAACACTGGTGGCCGGCGGACACCGAAGTCGAGATCGTCGTCGGGGCGATCCTGACGCAGAACACCGCCTGGCGCAACGTGGAACGGGCGATCGAAAACCTCAAGCGGGTGGACGTGTTGAGCTGGGTCGCCCTGCGCGATCTGCCGCTCCGGCGGCTGGCGAAACTGATCCAGCCGTCGGGAACCTACCGCGTCAAGGCGCGGCGGCTCAAAGCGTTCGTGGATCGTCTCTGGAAAGATCACGGCGGATCGTTGCGACGGATGCTCGACGGGGGTCTGGAGGAGGTCCGGCGGCGGCTACTGGACGTGCCGGGGATCGGCCCGGAAACCGCCGATGCCATCCTTCTCTATGCAGGCGGTCGCCCCACCTTCGTCGTGGACGCCTACACCGTGCGCGTTCTTCGCCGACATTTTCTGCTGGACGACGAGAGCCTCCCGGCCGGGGGAGCGAAACGGTATGAACAGGTGCGCCGCCTGTTTCACGATGCCCTGCCGCCTGATGTGGACCTGTTCAATGAATATCACGCCCTTCTCGTGCAGGTGGGGAAGCGCCATTGTCGCATCCGCCCGGATTGTGCCGGGTGTCCGCTGGCCGATCTTCCCCATGACGAGGAACGCTCCAGCCGGGGGTGAACCGGCTCCCGCATCGTGTCCGTATTGCCACGTGACACGTTCCGTGGACAATCCCGCGGGCGACCGGCGGCACCACCCCTTCGGCGCGTTGCGTGCGGCGGGATCTGCGGGGCACGGTCTACGGAAGCGGGCGTCACCATGCGGGATCGATCGATCGACGAGTTCGAGGCGTTGTTCGAGCAGGCGGCCATTCCCGTTCTCCGCATCGAGGACGTGCCGCTGACACGGATCGCCGTGGTCGTCAAGGGGCATGCGCTCGATGAAAGCGTGCTCGCCCTGGCCGCCTATCTTTGCGAGAGGTTCGGCAGCGAGGTCGAAGTTCTTCGAGCGGCGGCCGCGGACCGCGAAACGACCGAAGCGTCCGCCCGGCGGTATGGTTTTCCGCTCGCGTCCGAACCGTTCCACTCCACGGCCGAACTCGTGGGCCGGATCGCCATCGGCCGAAGTCAACTGGTCCTGCTCCCCGAACCGCCGGAGGAGGCTGCCCGCTTCGTCGATCTCGACCAGCTCGTCACGGGGACGAAGCCGCCGATCCTGGTGGTGCGGACGAAGATCGCCGAACCGGGTTCGGTGTTCGTGCGCATCCTCCATTGCCTGACCGGCAACTTCCGGCAGACGCAGAACTTCTCGTATTCGTTCACGCTGGTCACCGATGACGGGTTTCTCCAATTGCTCCACGTCGTGGTCGGGGACGAGCTCCGGGACGTGCGAGAGGCGCTGCGCCTGACCGCCCCCGGCGACGCGGTCGATCAGGATGCGTTTCTTCAGCAGCTTACGCACCACGGCGAGCGGTATCTCAAGGCCGTAGTCGCCGCCGCGCGGGATGAACCTTTCGACGTCCGCTACCGCCTTGCAGTCGGCGACGTCGTGAAGACGGTGGAGGAGGAACTGCGACGGGAACGCTACGGTTTGCTCGTCGTGGGACGGCACGAAGAGGGACACAGCCGCGTCAGTGCCGAGGATTACCGTCTCATGCACCAGGTCCAGTCCCTGCCGGTGCTGGCATTGTGACGGATACGGAAACCGCCGCATGAGTCTCCCCTTCGCCGACTCCCTCCTTGCCGCCGCCCCCGCGGGAAACGTGTCGCCCGTTCAGACGTGGACCTTCACCGCCATTTTGGGCGTGACCCTGCTGATCCTCGCCACGGAGAGGATCCACAAGACCGTTTTGGTGCTGCTTTCCGCGCTGGTGTGCCTGTTGCTGGCGGACGTATGGGGATTACTCCCCCAAGGGGGCGGACACCACCTGCCGGTCTACATCGGCATGATCGAATGGGAGGTGATCGGCATCGTTATCGGGGCGACGGTGTTCGTGGAGATCGCCGCCCGCAGCGGTTTGTTCACGTTCATCAGCGTGAAGATGCTCAAGGCCAGCCGCGGCGACCCCTTCCGTCTGCTGGTGCTGCTGTCGATCCTCACGGCCGTGTTCAGTGCCTTTCTCGACAACATCACCGCCATGATCATCGTCGGCTCGCTGACGGTGGTCGCCTGTCGCAAGCTGGAGCTGGACGCCAAGCCCTTCCTGATCACCGAGGGCATCATGACCAACGTGGGCGGACTGCTGACGCTGATCAGTTCCCTCCCCAACATCATCGTGGGCAAGGCGGCCGACATTACGTACTTGAGATTCGTGCTGGTGGCCGGTCCGTACACGGTGGTCGCCACGGCCGCGACGATGGTGCTGGCGCGGTGGCTGTTCGGCACGGGTGTGCGTCCGGCGACCGACCCCGATGCCCGGCGCCGCAACCTCGAACTCGTCCGGGCCTTCGACGAATGGGAGACGGTCCGAGACCGTGGCTTTTTCTACACGTCCATCGTCGGCGTGATCCTGGTGATCCTGGCGTTCGCCCTCAAGCCGCAGATCCCCGTGTTGCGGGATTTCGGCATCGAGGTGGTGGCGATGGGGGCGGCCGTGCTCATGATGCTGCTTCACGCCCACGATGTGGAGCGCGACCTCGATCACGTGGAGTGGTCGCTCGTTTTTTTCTTCGTGGGATTGTTCATCATGATCGGGGTGATGGAGCGGGCGGGGGTGCTGTTGATGATCGGCGGCTGGCTCGAAGCGCTCACCCGTCATACGGGCAGCGTGGGGTTGATGTGGTGCACGGCGCTGTTCTCATCGGTCACGGACAACATTCCGCTGGCGGCGATGCTGTCGCGGATCTTCGGTCCGACGCCGGAGGCCGCCGCAGCCGTCCCCCCCGATCAGTGGTGGGCTGTGGTGTTCGGGTGCAACCTCGGCGGCAACATCACCCCCATCGGCTCCGCCAGCACCGTCGTCGCCTGCACCGTTCTGAAAAAGAACGGCTTCAAGGTGACGTTTCTCGATTTCGTGAAGATCGGCGGCATCTTCGCCGGCGTTCAACTCGCCCTGGCCAGCGGATACATCCTGATGCTGTAGAAACGAGGATTCCGGTGTGAGTCAGGCGCAGGGACTACTCCCTCTGCACGACGGGAAGCGGCGGTTCCGCCGGGGATTGCAACCCCTGTTCGGGCAGCATCCAGCGGGCCAATTCGGCTTGCTTTTCGACCGCCTTGATCTGCCGCGCCGGCACGCCGACCACCGTGGACATCGGCGCCACGTCGTGAATCACCACCGCCCCCGCGCCGACGGTGGCTTCGTACCCGATGCGAAGATTCTGGATGATCGTCGCCCCGATCCCCACGAACGCGCCCGATTCCACCGTCACTCGACCCGCCAGTCGTGCTCCGGGACAGATGTGGGTGGCCGTTCCGATCAGCGATTCATGATCGACGATGCAGCCCGTGTTGAGGATGACCGAGTCCCCGATCTGGCAGTGGGCGCAGACGAGGGCGCCGGCGGCGATGACGATGTTGCGACCCAGGCTCACGTTGCCGGCGATCTGTGCCGAGGGATGGACCGCGTTGATCAGGCGAAACCCCCAGTGAGCGGCCTGGTCGGCGAGCGCCCGGCGGGCGCCGTTGTCTCCCACGGCCACGATGGCGTGCTCGACCCCCGTTTCCTCTCCCCACGTGGGCAACATGCCCGGCGGTCCCAGCACCGGTACGCCGTCCACCCACCGCCCGTGGGTGGCGGGGTTGGAATCCACGAACCCCACGACCTCATGGGTCCGGGTGGCGCGGAGGATGTCGAGAACCACGCGGCCGTGCCCTCCGCAGCCTATAATGACCACCGGCGGTGTCGTCTGATGCCCTGCTGGCATGGTCCGGTCTCCGGCGGATTTCGTCCCGCAGCCCGTACGCGGACACGGATGCGGACCGCCTCAGCGCTTATCGGACGCGGAGGGCGAAGCCTGAACCGAAACCTTTGCGGAAAGCGGGGGAATCGGAATCGGCCGACGAGCCGCTTCCGCCGTAGAATCCCTCGGGCGGGGAAGCCGATGCATTCAGGTGGAACCCTGCGGCGAGACCGGACGAACGGAAAGAACATAAGCTCTTGTCGGAAATAGAGTTAGAGAAGAATCAACAGGGGGTGGCGGGGGCCTCCGTCCTCGGCGGAGTCCACTTCCGGGTGGCCGTGGCGATGCTCGCCCTCGGTGCGTTTCTCACCGGTCCGGTGGCTTCCTGGCTGCGCATCAAGGCCGACAAGCTTCCGATCCCCCTCAAGGCTCCGCTTTCGCAACTGGACGAGTCTCGGCTTTATCCCTATCGGGTGGTGGCGAGGCAGGTGCTGGAACCGGAGATCGTCGAGGCCCTGGGCACGGATCAGTATCTGTACTGGACGCTGGAAGACACCTCCGTCGAGCCGACCGACCCGCTGAGATATGCCAACCTGTTCGTGACTTACGACACCGGGGGGCGGAACCTGGTTCCCCATCGGCCGGACGTCTGTTTCCTCGGCGCCGGATATGAGCCTGCCCAGCCGCACGAGAACATCCGCATCGACGTGGGCCGGTTACCCGACGGGGAGTCCCGTCTGCCCGTGCGGGTGTGTACGTTCCGGAAGACGGCGTTGCACGACCACAGCAAGGTGTCGGTGGTCTACACGTTCCACGCGAACGGGCGTTTCGTGAACGATCCCTATCGCGTGCGGATGATCGTCAACGCGCCGACGTGCACCCATGCGTATTTCAGCAAGGCCGAGGTCAGTTTCCCCGGCGCCACGCGGGAACAGACGGTCGAGGGGGCGCGGAAGCTCTTTCGCATCGTGTTGCCGATCCTGCTGGAGAACCACTGGCCGGACTTCGACGCGGCCGAACGCGAAAGCGAGCAACGCTGAGATGCGCACCGACCGCGGTTTCGACGCATCCAGGAGCATTCACCCGCTGAACGAGTGAGGCTTAACACCGGAACCGAATCTTATGGCGCGAAAACGACTCAACAAACACGTGGTCATCGGGCTGTCGCTGTTCGGCTTCCTGATGATGATCGTGGCGTCGGTGCTCATGCTGCAACGGCTTCAGGCCCGCGATCCGAAGTATTATGCCGAGCTGGCCGAACAGTTCGCCGCCGACGGGGATTTCCGCAACGCGGCCGTCTTCTACGGGCGGGCGTGGGAACGGAGCAAGGACGGGCGGTACCTCGTCCTTCAGGGCAAGACGCTGCTGGAAGACGGGGAGGTCGCGCGGGCCATCGCGACGTGGGGCGTGGTGCTGACCCAGGATCCGGGCCTTGTGGAAGCGCACCGCCAGCGGCTCACCGTCCTGCTGGAGCTTGCCGACCTGTACGGATCGCGGGGGGACTGGTCGGCCGTCGAACGGGCTGCCGACGATTTCCTCCGATCGGTCGATCCGCTCGATCCGAAGGACGCGGCGTTCGTTCACCACGCCCGCGGGCTGGCGCTGGCCCACCTCAACCGCCGCGACGCCGACAAGCTGGCCGAGGCGGAGCAGGAGCTTCGTCAGGCGATGGACCTTCAGCCTCAGGAGGTGGACTACGCCGTCGACTATGCCGAGCACCTGGGGGTGATGGAACGGGACGAGGAAGCCGAATCGCTTCTCAAGAAGTTGCTCGATCGGTTTCCCCCGCCCGGTGCGGAGGCGGTCTCGGCGCGGGTCGCGCTGGGCGAGTTCTACGGTCGGCGGCAACGGTGGGACGATGCGCGGGCGGCGCTGGAAGAAGCCATCAACGCCGCCGGGGACGAGGCGGACGCTTTGCGTGACGCCCGCCTGGCCTACGCCCGCTTCCTGACCAGCCGCTGGATCGCCGAGCGGAATCGCGACGAAGCGAAGGCCCAACCGCTGTTCGATCAGGCGGAAACCCTTCTGCGACAGACGATCGAAGCCGATCCCGACGAATACGAGCCGTATCTGTACCTGGCGACGCTGTACAAGGCCGCCCGTCGTTTCGAGGACGTGGTGAAGGTCTGTGCAGAGCGTCTGGATCGCGGACTGTCACGGCGGGGGCTCCAGGCGGCCCGCAACCGCCTCCACGCTTTTATGCTCATGATCCTGGCGGGGGAATCGTCCACGGCGCTGGGGGCGATGGCCATCGAACGGGGAGACGACGCGAAGCGACAGGCGTACCTCGCCGAGGCGCAGCGATTCCTCGATCGGGCGGCGGGAGAGTATCCGAACCATCCGGCTTTGTTCGCGCAGCTCGCCCGGTTGAAACTGGCGCGGGGCGAGGACCGGGCGGCGCTGGAGGATCTGCGCCGGGCGGATGAACGCTACCGGTCCATGGGCACCATCGAGTGGGACACGAAGATCCTGCTGGCGCGGGTCCATCTGCGCCTGGGCGAACCGGGCGCCGCCCGCGAGGTGCTCGAAGACGTCATGGACGAGGCGCGGCGCGATCGGGCCCGCGACGCCCGCTTCTGGACGCTGTATGCCCGCGCCCTTCTGGAGACCAACGACCTGACGCGGGCGCTGAACATCAGCGATCAGGTGCTGGCCGCCGATCCGGACAACGCCGAAGCGCTCAGCGTGCGAGCGGCCGTCTACCAGCGGCAGGGCCGCGGGGCCGAGGCCGCACGCCTCGCCGAACGCATCGTCCAGGATCCCGTCGGGCGGATCATTCTCAAGGCGCGGCAGCACTCGCTCCAGGGAGAGACGGATACGGCGGTGCGGGTTCTCCGGCAAGGATTGAAGGACCATCCCACCGACGGGCGCCTCGTCGGCGCGCTGGCGCGGACGCTGTCGGCGGCCGGTCGGGAGGAGGAAGCCCGCCGGGTGGTGGAGGAGGCGCTCAAGGCCCGGCCGGACGACCTGGGTCTGAAGCGGCTGGCCGTCAGCACCGATCCGAACCTCAGCGAGGCGGAGCGGGAAGAAGCGCTGCTGGAAGTGATCCGCGCCGAACCGGACGGATACGCGCGGGCGCTGGAACTCGCCGGCCACGCCTGGCGCAAGGGTGACACCAAGGCGGCACTCGAATCGCTTGACGAGGCGTTGCGGCACCTGGTGGGCAAGGACACGCCGCTCGCCCGCCAGGTGCCCATCGACCAGCACGCCGTCGTGCTCAAGGCGCGGATGGCGCTGGCGGCCTCGCTCTCCGACGAGGCGGAACGGGAGCGCATCCTGCGCGAGTCGCGCGACCAGGCCGTCCGCTTCAACGTGGACGGCGCCGGCGGACAGTCCATCGTCGGGCTGTATCATTTGTATCGCCGGGAATACGAGCCGGCGGCGACGGCGTTTCGTCGCGTCCTCGAATCGCAACCGACCAACGCCTTCGTGCTCGCCAAGCTCGGGCAGTGTTTGCAACTTTCGGGCGATCGGGATGAGGCCCGCCGCCAGTACGAACGCGCCGTCGCCGCCAACCCCAACGAGGCGGAGGCGTACAAGGGGCTCGCCGCCCTGGCGAAACAGGAGGATGATGCGGAAGCCTTCGAGCGCTATCTTTCCCGCTGCGAGGAACTCATTCCCGACGATCCGTGGGTCCGCCGGATGGTGCTTGAGCGGAAGGAGGAGGCCGATCCGCAGAGCGCCATCGCCCGCCGCGAGCGCATGCGGCAGGAGCATCCCGACGACGCGGACAACCTGCGGAAACTGGCCGATCTCTACGAAAAGACCGGGCGGCTCGACCGGGCCGACGAATGCTACGAGGCCTTCGCCCGTCTTCGGCCCGACGACGACCGGGCGGCGCTGACCGTGGCGGCCTATTACCGCCGCACCGACCGCCCCGAAAAGGCGCTTTCCTTCCTGCGCGCGTACGCGGAATCCCGCCCCACGCCGGAGGCGAAGGCCAACGCGCGGATCCTGCTGGCGGACCACCGGATCAAGGTCGGCGATCCGCAGGCGGCCGAGCGGGAGTTGCTCACCGCGGCGGATACGGCCTCGACCTTCGAGGTCGCCCGCAGCCTGGCCGAGCTGTATCTGAAGGTGCTCGACGATCCCCGCCGGGCGCTGGAGTGGACGGATCGGGCCCTGGCGATGCTGAAGGACGCCCGCGACCGGCGGGCGGTGCCGCTGCTGCACATGCGCATAGCCTGCCAGCTCGATCGCCGCGTCAACGCGCTCGACCGGGTCGGGGAATCGCTCGACCGGCTCCGTGCCGACTTCCCCGACGATCCCACCCGGCATCTGCTCGAAGCGCGCTGGCTCGCCCGCAAAGGCGAGGTGGAACGCGCCGTCGCCGCCCTGACCGATTACCTGGCGAAACGCCCCGACGATCCGGAAGGGCTCTACCTGCGCGCTTTGCACCGGTGCAGCCTGGGCCGGCTGGGAGCGGCCATCGAGGATTTGCAGACGCTCAAGCGGTTCCATCCCCTGGCGCTGGACCTGAAACCGAGACTGCTGCTTGCCCGACTGCTGCGGCAACTCGGCAAATCGGGCGAGCGCGTCCGGGAGCTGGAAGCGCTGGTCCGCGACGCGCCGGATTCCTACCTTGCCGCAAACACGCTCGCCCAGGCATACCTCGACACGGGGCGGGCCGACCTGGCCGAACAACTGGCCACCGCGCGGATCAACCGGACGGGCGATTCGCCGGACGCCCGCTGGTATGCGCTCCGCGGACGGGTCCGCCTTGCCCGCGGGCGGGCGGAGGAAGCACTCGCCGACTTCCACCGGGCGGCTTCGATCAGCGGATACGCGCCGTCCGAAGTGCTCCGTGTTCTCGACGCCTATCTCCAACTGAAACGGTACGAGGAAGGATTGTCCTATTACACGCAACACGTCGCGGATGCGGAAAGCGCCCCGCCGGTACTGTTCTCGCGCAAGGGGCGGCTGCTTGCGGCCGCGGGCCGGGACCGGGAAGCGGTCAAGGTGTTCCGCGACGCCATGCGGCGGGCGATGCGGGGAAGCGAGGCGGACGTGCAACAGGTGACGGGCGACCTGCTCCGCGCGTTTCCCCCCGATCGGGGCATCGAGCTGTTTGCCGGAACGCCGGCGGACGAGCGCACGGCGCGCGCCAACGATCGCATTCTGGTGCGATTCTACCGACAGGCGGGCCGTGCCGCCGAAGCCGTGCCGCTGTTGAAGCGTCTGCTGACCGATCCCGCCTCCGACGCGGAACGGGCCGTGCTGCTGGCCGAACTGGGCGATGTGCAGCAGGACGCGGGAGACTACGAGGAGGCTCACGAAGCGTACAAGCAATCGCTTCGGTACAACCCGGATCGGTGGATCACGCTCAACAATCTGGCCTATCTGCTTTCGGATCGGATGGGGCGGCACCGCGAGGCGTTGCCGTATGCCCGTCGGGCGGTCCGCCTTGCCGACGATCCCAACGCCCTCGATACGCTGGGATGGATCTATGTGGGTCTGGGCGAACACACGAAGGGGATCGCGGAATTGAGCCGGGCCGTCCGCCTCGCTCCGCAGGCGCCTTTGTTCTATTATCACCTGGGTGAGGCCTACCGTCGGGACGGACAGTTCGATCAGGCGCGGGAAGTGCTCGAAAACGGGGCGGACCTCGTGTCCGCGCCGACCGATCCTCTGGCGGAAGCGTTCCAGGCGTCTCTGGCCAAACTCGACCGACAGGACCGGACGCCTTGACGGCGCCCCATCCGGAAATGCTCCCGTCCGCCGCCCGCCATGTCCGGTGGCAAAGTTTCCCGTTCGACGATCCGTCGCGGAACG
>CAZNQN010000014.1:0-14689 GCA_964574925.1 uncultured Phycisphaeraceae bacterium
CGGCGGTGGGCGGAGAGCGAAGCGAAGCCCGGACCGACGCTCCGCGTGCTGCGCGACGGCAAGCTGCTCGACCTCGTCGTCTCCCGCACGCGAAAGGAAACGCTGCTCGCCCGGCTGCGGATGACGCCGCTGGAAGCCCTGCGGGAACTGGCGTCGCTGCTGCGGTCGTTCGGCACCGTCAGCTCCGTCGTCGAGGGTGGAATGCCGGATCGGTTCGCGGCCCATCTGACGGTCCGGTTGAACACGCCCCGGGTCGAACACGTTGGAGATTCGACCCCGCAGGAGGGGCGTTGAGCGGACCGGGTGTCTTGCTCCTTACGCAAAGCGATGCACATTGACGCCGCGCGAAGGAAAAGGGCAAGATGATCCGCAACGGCCAGGGCGTGACGCGGATCGTGCGGTCGTGCGGGCTTCAAACCGGGGCCGGGCACGAAGACTTCTTCAGAGGAATCGGAGCCATGACGGAAGCGTTTCAGGGACCGTTGGAGCGGGTGGACGCCGTTCGCTGGCGAATCCCGAAATCGTACAAACCGCAGATGCGCGTCGACGGGCTGATCTACGCCGACGACGCCCTCGTCGAGGCGCTTCGACAGGACAAGTCGCCCGAGCAGGTGGCCAACGTCGCCACCCTGCCGGGCATCGTGAAGTACTCGCTGGCGATGCCGGACATCCACTGGGGGTACGGGTTCTGCATCGGAGGAGTGGCGGCCACCGATCCGAAGCGGGGCGGCGTCATCAGTCCCGGCGGCGTGGGATACGACATCAACTGCGGCGTGCGGCTGATCCGCACCGACTTGACGGTCGAAGAGGTCCGCCCCCGGCTGGAAAAACTCGTCGAGACGCTGTTCCGCACGGTGCCCTGCGGCGTGGGGCGGGGCGGCGTCGTCCGCTTCGACAAGCGGGAACTGCGGCAGCTCATGGAGGAAGGCTCCCGCTACGTCGTGCGGCGCGGATACGGATGGACGAGCGATATCGAGGCCACCGAAGCGGGCGGGTGCATCCCGGACGCCCGGCCCGATCTGGTCTCCGACCGGGCGCTGGAGCGCGGGCACGACCAGTGCGGCACGCTGGGCAGCGGCAACCACTTCCTGGAAGTGCAGGTGGTCGAGTCGATCGAGGACGAGGAGTCCGCCAGGGCCATGGGGCTGCGCGTCGGACAGATCACGGTGATGATCCATTCCGGCTCGCGGGGGCTGGGCTATCAGGTGTGCGAGGATCATTTGAAGCTGCTGCGCGAGGTGCCGCGGAAGTACGGAATCGAACTTCCCGATAAACAACTGGTCTGTGCCCCGGTGGCGTCTCCGGAGGGGCAGCGATACCTGGGCGCGATGCGGGCGGCGGCCAACTTCGCCTGGTCCAACCGTCAGATCATGACGCATCTGGCACGGGAGGCGTTCGCGGAAGTGTTCGAGACGTCGGCGGAGAGGCTGGGCATGTACCTGGTCTACGACGTGGCCCACAACATCGCCAAAATGGAACCCTACGAGGTGGAGGGGCGGACGTGCGAACTGTGCGTGCATCGCAAGGGGGCGACGCGGGCGTTCCCGCCCGGGCATCCGGAATTGCCGCGGCGCTACCGGCGGATCGGCCAGCCGGTGCTCGTGCCCGGCGACATGGGACGGGCGAGTTACGTGCTCGTCGGCCAGCCGGGGTCGATGGAACATACCTTCGGCAGTTCCTGCCACGGTGCGGGGCGACGGATGTCGCGGGGGGCGGCCATCCGCGCCAGCAAGGGGCGCTCCATCCGCAAGGAACTGCTGGAACGGGGCGTCGTCGCGCGGGCCCGCGGGCGGACCGGTCTGGAAGAAGAACAACCGGACGCCTACAAGGACGTCACGCACGTCGTGGACGTGCTGCATCAGGCGCAGATCAGCCGCAAGGTCGCCCGGCTCAAACCCATCGGGGTCATCAAGGGATGAGGCGATGCCCCACCAGGCGGCCAAGACGGTGATCCGCACGCGTTTTCCGATGCTCGTGCGGGCGTACCGGGCCGTGGAGTCCCAGGTGCGGCGGGTGCTGCCGCATCGGGTCATCTTCGGACGCATCTACCGACGCGGGGGATGGGGGGCGGCGGCGTCGCGCTCGGGCGCCGGGTCCACGCTTCAGCAGACCCGCCGCGTGCGGGAGGCGCTGCCGGGTCTGATCGAACGGCTGGGCGTCGTCAGTCTGCTCGACGTTCCCTGCGGAGATTTCCACTGGCTTCAGCACGTGTCGCTTCCGCTGGAGCGCTACATCGGCGGCGACGTGGTGCCGGAACTGATCCGTGCCAATCGGGAGCGGTTCGGCTCGCGGACACACGAGTTTCGCGTGCTGGACATCACCCGCGATCCGCTGCCGCAGGCGGACCTGGTGCTCTGCCGGGACCTTTTGGTGCACTTTTCCTACCGCGACATCCGACGGGCGCTGGAGAATCTGCGGCGCAGCGGCAGCCGCTACCTGCTGACGACGACCTTTCCGGACCATCCGGAGAACCGCGACATCGTGACCGGCTCGTGGCGGCCGATCCATCTGGAGAAGCCGCCCTTTCTCTTTCCTCCACCACTGGAGGTCCTCCGTGAGGGGCACGACGATCCCCGCTTCGCCGACAAGAGCCTGGGCCTGTGGCGGATCGCAGACCTGCCGATGGCGAGCGTCTGAGGACTGCACGCGACGGACGGCTCACCGCCCGGGGAGGGTGAGGGAAGAAGAGGGACTGCGGAAACAAAACGGTAGACGTTTCCGAACCGGTCGGGGAATCGTGATCGGGGGGGCTTACGGGGTGTCGGAACGGACGGGTTCGTCCGGGCCGGCCACCACCACGTTATCGTGCTCGAGCAGCGTGCCCTTGGCCCGTTCCAGCTCGATGATGGCGACGTTGTAGTCCACCATCGCCCGCAGCATCGCCGATCGGATGTTGGCCAGTCGCTGACGGGCGCCCAGCTCGTTGATCAACGTGTTGAAATCCTTGCGTTCCGCGCGGGCGACGATGGACTCCACCTCCCGCAGCCGCGCCTGGGCGGATTCGTAGCTCGGGGCGATCTGATCGTACGCCACGTTCAGCCCCCGAACGGCCAGGTTCACTTCCGTGATGACCTGCTCGAACAGGCGTTTCAGTTCCGCCACCGCCTGGGCGTGCTGGAGCTGGGCACGCCGCCGCGCCGCCCGCGGGCCGCGATTGCCGATCGGCATCTCGAATTCGACCCCGATGAAGTACTCGATGAACTTCGACCGCGACAGCTCGTCGAACGAGCGGTCCGCCGTCCCGCTCAATCCGTCATAGGTGACCCGGAACGTAAGATCGAAGCGGGGCAGCTCGGCGTTCTTCGCCCGCCCCACGTTGATCTTCGCGCTGGCGATCCGCAGCTCCTGCTCCTTCAGTTCCGTGCGGTGGTCGAGCGCCGTCTGCACCTCGGCCAGGGGATCCACCTCGATTTGCGCCAGTTGCGGAAAATCGTCGGGGATCAGTTCCGGATGGTCCACCAGGTTCAGGGAGGGATCGTTGATCATACCCAGCAGGCGATCCTCGGCGTTGAACACCTCCGCCTCCTGCTGGACGAAGGTGGCCTTGGCTTCTTCCAGGTCCGCGCGGGTGGCCTCGATCTGCACCGGCGTCACGTCGTACCCGCCGCGGGCGACGAGGTATTCGTAGATCGCCTCGAACTCCGCCAGCAAGCGGGCGTTGATCACCACCTCCCGCCGCGCCTGCACCAGTCGCCAGTACAACTCCTCCACCTGTCGGAGGGTGTCACGGACCTGTCGCTCGAACGTGAGCCGGCTGATCTTCCGGTCGTGCTGCGCCAGCACGATCAACGAGCGGTTCACGTCCAGACCGAACCCCCGCAGCAACGGCTGGCGCATCTCCAGGATCAGCCGGCTGAAGTATTCCGGATTGATGAGCTGAAAGGCGAACGTCTGTTTCGTTCGCGTCAGCTCATACGTCCCGCTCACCTGCGTCCCGACCGGCAGCAGCTTCCGCACTCCGCTGGACAGGTCGAGCACATCCAGGTCGGTCGAAAGCAGTTGCGAACCCGTCGGCCGGTCCACGTTGTTTTTCGTGACGTTCGTGAAGAAGACCGCGTCGAACGCCGCCTCCGCCTCCACTACCCGCGTGAGATCCACGGCCGGGTTGTACCGGACGACCTCGATCCCGTAGTTGTTGGCCAGCGTCCGGCGGATCACCTCCTCCAGGCTCAGATGGACCTGCTGCTTGCGGCGAATCGTGCGGATGCGTTCCAGCACCCGCTGGATGTACTTGTACCGGGCCGGATCCTTTTTCGGATCCAGCGTCGATAATTCCGCCATCAGGTCCGCCCGTTCCCGCTCCGGGTCGGGGATGTGCTTGGTCAGCGCGTCGAGGCTCACCGGCGAGGCGTTCGATCCCTGCGAGGGCTCGGCGACCGGCGGCGGTTCGCGCCGGACGGAAGGCGCCGATTCCCTCGAATCGCTCGTCTCGATCGAGGCTTCCGGCGCCGTCGGGGTCGGCTCCGCCGGCCCGACACCCCCGAACGCGATGCCGGCGACGATCCCCGTCAGCAGCCCCCATCCGCAAACGGCCGACGCGCCGTGCCGACCGCCGCGGGGTCGAACAGGGAACCTTCGATCGTTCGGATCCTGCGCAGGATCGGCTCGCCGCACATGCCTGTTTCGTGTCTCGTTCATCTCGGCAAGGGTTCCGGTGACGGAGCGGACCGGACGCGCTCAGCCCGCCGCCGGACCAACCGGGTGGACCGGACGAGCGACGGTTCCATGCCGCGCCGCGAACCGTCGTTCGACACGCCTCCATGCTAGCGGCCGTTTGCTTGCGCCGTCAAACCGACCGCCCCCATCCTGTCGTCCGAAAGCTGTGTTTTTCCGTATGCCGAGGCTCGCCGCGATCCGTCTCCCCCGGTACCCTTTTGCGCGACCGGGAACAA
Organism: uncultured Phycisphaeraceae bacterium; assembly: GCA_964574925.1. Taxonomy (GTDB): domain Bacteria; phylum Planctomycetota; class Phycisphaerae; order UBA1845; family UBA1845; genus CAZNQN01. Next base: position 4,893 of record CAZNQN010000014.1, read on the forward strand.
CGTCGCCGCGATGAGACGCTGCCCATGCGACGATATCTGCGGATGCCGATCGACGACGTGCTGGACGCGCTCGAACCCGTCGCCCGCGCCGGGCGACCGAGGGTCGCCCTGATGCTCACCGTCCTGGCGATGGTCGTCGTCTGGTTCGCGTACGTCCCCGTCCACGAGCTTCTTCACGCGGTCGGCTGCCGACTGACGGGCGGAACCGTCTCCCGCCTGGAGATCGCCCCCGCTTACGGCGGGACGCTCCTTGCCCGACGATGCTCCTGGATCACCGCCGGCGGAACCTACGCCGGACGACTGTCGGGTTTCGAGACCCACGGCTCCGACGCCGTCTACCTTGCGACCTGTTTCGCCCCCTTCCTGCTGTCGATCTTTCCCGGCGTGTGGATTCTTCGCCGATGCGCGAATCGTCCCCGGCCGATATTGCTGGGCGCCGGGGTCGTTCTCGGCCTCGCGCCCTTCTACAATCTCCCCGGCGACTACTACGAGATGGGTTCCATCCTCGTGACCCGGGCGCTGACGATTCTCTCACCCCAGCCGTCGGGCTTGAACGAACCGTCTCCGGCGACGGCCCATCGAACGAGCCGAAACCCTCCGACTGCCCCTTCGAGGGCCTCCGATGCTCCTGTCAAAGACCCCGGCGGCGACGGCGAGCCGGTCCCGACCGCCTCTGAATCTCAGGAAAAGTCCGAACCTCCGATCGACCCGCCCCACTCCACCAACCTCAACGGCGCCCGTTTCGCCTCGATCCGCTCCGACGATCTCGTTCGGCTGGTAGGAGACTGGGCCCGCCGGCCGGAGCGACTCGGTCTTTCGTCCGCGAGGGAACGCCTGGCTGCCGGCGTCGCGATGTTCGCCTCCTTATTGCTCGGAATGGTTCTTGCCTGGAGCACCTATCTGCTCGGACGCGGCATCCCGGCCGCGCCGCAGCGCTCGACCCGCCCGGAACGACCGGCACCATGAATCCCGCCCGTCATAGAGCACTTCTCGTCGTTGTGTTCCGATTTGTGTTCCGATCCAAGGGCTTTCGCCCGCGCGATCGTACGCCCCGGCGTTTGTCGTTTTCGTGCGCCGAGCCGCGGGCTTTTGTCCGCGCGATACGACGGGGCGCCGCCCGGCTCCGGCGGCGAACGGCGCGATCCACGATTCCGAGAAATACGCCGGCCCGCGCGAAGTACCGCCGTCCCCTCCGCATCCAACGGAGAGAAAACCCGTCCGTCCATTCGAACAACGGTCGATCTCCCCTCCGCGAGGATGAAACGTGCTCCCGGTGCGGCGGCGGAATCGCGTCGACGCCCCTTACTCTTGATAGCTCATCGGACCAAGACCCGCGATGACCGCGACCGCACCGCCCGTCCGTCTGGCCGTCGTGGCCGACCCCGACGATCGACCCGCGTGGCAGCGGGCGGAGCGGATCGCCGATCAACTTGCCCTGCCTCTCGTCACGGGTGGAGACGCCGTTCCGGGCGCTTTCGATCTTCTCCTCGACGTGGACGCCGACTGCATCGGACTGCGGGAGGCGAATCGTCCAAGAAGTCGCCCGCTGGTCATCGATCTTGTGCACATGTCCCGCATGTTCCGGCCGACGGCGGGCGGGCGCGATCCGCTCGTCCGCGCCGTCGGACCCCTGCGGGAAAACCGCACGGTGGCGGATGCCACGGCTGGTCTGCTTCGCGATGCGTTTCGCCTGGCCTGCCGGGGGTACTGCGTGACGGCTCTGGAACGTTCCCCCGTCCTGGCCGTGATGATCGAAGACGCCCTCGCGCGGGCCGCCGCCGGTGGGGACCGCCGCGTCCGCGAGGCCCTTACGCGGTTGTCCTTCTTGCATGGGGACGCCTGCGACCACCTCGCCCGGCTCGCGGATTCGCAGCGACCCGACGTGGTCTACCTCGATCCCATGTTTCCCCCCCGCCGGCATCCGGCGCTGTCGAAGAAGGACATCCGCCTCTGTCGCCTTCTCGCAGGGGACGACACCGACGCCGATCGGTTGTTCATGCAGGCCCGCGCCGTCGCCCGCCGCCGCGTCGTCGTCAAGCGCCACCCGCACGTTCCGCCCATCGCCCCCGATCCCTCGCACCGGATCCACAGCAAAATGATCCGCTACGACGTCTACGTCACGTCGGCCTGAACACGTCGTCGGCCGGCGGATCCCCGCGGACCCGACCGCGGAGTTCAGCCCGCGCGAACAACCGTCACGCCGTTCGCATCGACGGGAGCACGCGTCCGGATTCGAGAACGGCCCTGCGGTCGGAGGGCGCGCCTATTCCAGGTATCCCAGATCGCGGAGATGTTGCACCACGCGCGGGTCGAGCACGACGTCTTCCTCCGGGACGGTGACGGTCTCGCGGGCGATGCCTGCCCACCAATCGTCCAGGACCGCTTCGCGTTCGTCGCGCACCGATGCATAGGCCGCCTCCCCCGCGAGATCGTGCCGCTCGCGCGGATCCGCCTGGCGGTCGAAGAGCCTCTCGCGCCGTTCGTGCGGCAGATCCCGCACCCACTCCCACGCCGTGCGGCGATCGTCCAGCACGTCGCCCTCGATATCGAAGCGGAACGTGCGAAGGTAGCTCCACCGCGCATCACGAAGGCTGTGCATGTAGCGCAGGCGGATCCGCTGCTCGGAGAACGCCGGTCGAGGCCGATCCCCGTCCAGAAGATCTGCGCCCGGCAGGTCGGACGGATCCGCGACCCGCGACAGCAGCGTGCGCGGCACGTCCGCCAGGCTCACGGGCGCCGCCATCCGTCGTCCCGCCGGTACGTCCGGACCCGTCATCACCAGCGGCACGTGCGTCAGCTCGACGTGCACCGACTGCCCGTGGCCCAGCTTGCCGTGTTCGAGGAACTCCTCGCCGTGGTCGGCGGTGACGATCAGCGTCGTTTCATCTTCCAGGCCGACGTCTTTCAACCACGACAGGATCGACTTGATCTTGCCGTCGAGGCGGCGGACGGCGCCGTCGTACATCATGATCATGTCCGCCAGCTCTTCCTCGGAGAGCGTTTTCTCCCGCCGGGAGACCGCCCGTCGCAAACGCGCGTAGTCGCGGGCACGGAAGTCCCGGTACCGGTTCGTGTCCCGATCGCCGCCGAACGCCCGCACGTGCCGACGCCGCGGCTTGTAAGGCCAGTGCGCTTCCAGGAAATGCAGGTACGCGAATGCCGGCCGGTCCGCATCGGACGACCACCAATCCTTCAGCGACTCGATGATGCGGTCCGCCCGACCCGCCCCCGTTCGGTAGACCTCGAATCCGCGGTTCAAGTTGGTGAAGGTGCCGAGCTGGGCGTTGTTGATGAATGCGGCGCACCGCCAGCCGGCCCTCGACAGGGCTTCCGCCAGCGTCGGCGTGGCACTGCGCAGGACGTCGGTCGTGACGCGCCCCTGCGCCCGGTCCCGTTTGATGCCCACGAACGCCCCGTGCTGCGTGGGATACAGACCCGTCAGCAACGAGGTCACGCTCGGCTTGGTCCACGAAGATGTGCTGAACGCTTGCTCCCACAGCACGCCGCGCGACGCCAGCCGGTCGATCGTCGGCGTCGTCTCCCGCCCGTATCCGTAGGCGGAGACGTGGTCCGCCCGCAGACAGTCGATCACGATGAGCAGCATCAGACGCACGCGATCCCACCTCCGTTTTCCCGCCCGATCGGCCGATCTGTCCAGAAGCGCGAACCGCGAGTCTCCCTGCCGGAGGGAGCAGACCGGACCTCGGACGCCCGGCACGGCAGGGAGAAACTCACGGTTTGCACTTCCCGCAGGGAGCGAACCCGTTCGCGAGGGCGGCTTCCCGTCGCTTGATCCGGATCAGCCGTTGCGGATCGATCCGCGAGAGCACCTCGCAGTCCGGGCGGTGGAAATTGCCGTGCTTCGGATCCGCCAGGAAAACCTCCCCCCGCGCCCGCCGGTGCTCCTTCCAGATGCCCACCCGGTTCTTCCGCGCCTCCGCCAGGGCGGCGAGCAGTTCCTTGCGGAACCGTTGCACCTGTGGCGTGAGGCGAAGATACGCCAGTCCTTCCCGTACCAGTTCGGCGTTGACGAATTCCCCGTCGGCGAAGACGTACGCCACCCACCGCCCCTCCGCGTCGACGGTCTTTTCATCCCCCTCGAACCGCAGGCGGACCTTTTTGCCCTCCACCAGTTCGGCGTTCCGTCGTCGCGCTTCCTCGAACATCGGCTCGTCGCCATAGGGCGCCCGGATGCCGGCGTAGAGAACGGTCTCCCCGCTCTTGAGCTTCACCTTCGATCCGCTGCGGACGCGCTTGACCTCGACGACCACCGGGTGAAACATCCGCCCGTCGTCTTCTTCTCCGCCCAGCAGCCATCCGCCCACCAGCAGCACCGCCGCCAGCGCCAGCACGCCCCCCGCCGCCCCCGCGACGGTCTTGCGATGATCTCGCCACAGGATGTCCAGCCACGTACTCATTTCGCGTCGTCGATGATCCGCCAGAGTTTCTTCATTTCCTTGTTGGCCACCCGATCGAAGGGCGTGGCCAGGTTGTTGTCCGTAAACGCCCGGTCGGTCACGAAACGGGCGTGCCCATCCGTGTAGACGGCGTTGACCCCCCGCTTGTGCGCGCTTTTCACCACGGCCGGGACGTGGAACACGTCCGCCGCGAACCCTCTCGTATGGGCGATCTGGGAAAGCGAACGACCGCTCAGGTGATACCGCCGCCCGTATCCCGCCCGCGTGTCGGAATAGGGTTTCGGCGGCCAGGGATTCTGCGGCGTGGACAGCGAATGGAACGGATCCTTCTGCACCGGACAGTAGAACGTCTCGATGCTGTCGATCATGCGTTCTTCCAGCAACGGGCCGAAGTTGCGGAACAATCCCCCGCCGTCCTTGTCATAGATCAGATAGTTGTACTGCCATGCCCCGTCGTCCTCCTCCTTGTTGAGCGGAGGAAAGACGCGATAGTCCTGAAGATACTGCATGTGGGCGACGTACAGCGTCCGCAGGCGGTTCATGCACTGCGTCTCCCGCGTCTGCTCCCGCGCCCGCGTCAGCGACGGGATCATGATGGCGATCAACATCCCCATGATGCCGATCACCACCAGCAGTTCCAGCAGCGTGAACCCTCGCCGCCGCCCCTCGAATCCGATTCCTCTTCCGTTTCGTTCCGTCATCACGTCACCCCTTCGATCAGCGCCGACCAGGCGGGCAGGTCTCCGCTTCGATCCGGCTGTTTCGTTTTCGCCGGCGGCCACCCCTCGCCCAGGTGCAGCAGCCGCGCCGCCAGCGCCCACAGCGCCGGCGAAAACCGCCGCGTGTTCGTCCGCAGCACGTGCACCGCCCCCACCCGGAACAGCGACGACGCCCAGTAGAATCGCAGCGACGAGGCGTGCAGGTCGCCCGCCGCCGTTTCATACACCGCCAGCGCTTCCCGGACGCTCTCCACCGCCTCCGTCGCCGGCACCTCGTCCGCCAGTGCCATCAACACCAGATGGGCCAGGAAATTCCCCCAGTCCACGGCCGGATCGCCCACCGCCAGCGTGTCGAGATCCATCAGCGTGATCCCCTCCCGCCCGAGGGTGAACTGCCGCTCGTAGAAATCCCGGTGCAGCACGCAGGGCCGTCCCGCCGGCACCTCGGCCGAGAACGCTTCCAACCCGCCGGCCAGCATCCCTGCCGTCGAACCGGTCTCCGGTTCCAGCACCGCCAGCGTCTCCGCCCAGCGGCGCACGATGTCCATCTCCTGCGACGTGCCGAAGGCCGGCAATCCCTCCAGCGGATCGATCCGGTGCAGATTCGCGAGCACCGTCCCCCCGCAGCGCGCCGCTTCCGCCACGCCCTCCGCCCCGCACCCCACCCGACGCTCCGCGTGCCACGCAAGCAGCAGCAGGTTCAGTTCGGGCAGGTACAGCCGGGGCGACGGCACGCGAAGCGTTCCCCCCGACACGCGGGCGAGGGCGTCGCCCAAGGCTGCATGATGCGCCGCCAGGGTCCGTCCCCGATCGTCCCGGAAACTCTTGCCCATCATCTTCCAGGAGACGCCCCGGCCGTTGGCCACCGTATACGAAACCGCCAGTCGCCGACCCGCCCGATAGCCGATGGGTTTGCACGTCACCCGCGCCGACGGCGTGACCGCGGTGGGGAAGACGCCGTCCGGCTGCTGCAAGAACCGCTCGCGCATGGCGGACCCGTCCAGGCAGGCGCCCGCCTGCGGCAGCGCCGGGTCGCGGTCCATCGAATGGACGAGCAGCTCGCCCGACGTCGAGGGGACGAACACGCCGAACAGCCCCGCCCGCCGCACGTCCGCCTTGCGATTCGGTTCATGCTCTCCGGTCCAGTCGCCCGCCGGATACCGGCCGAACAACGACACCCGCCTGTCACCGAGCAAAAACGACCACTCTGCGCAGAAGCGTCCGCCGCGTGTCGGCCAGATCCGTTCCACCCGCAGCGCCGTCGGCTCTCCCGTGTCCGACCAGTCGATGCCGGAGGCGCTGACCAGCCAGGCGTGCGCCGCCCGCGCATCGAGAAGGCGGATGAACTCGTTGTCCGTCACGTGCATGGATGCGCCGCCGCTCATCGAAGCACCTCGTGCGTCGTCGACGCCAGCGTCGCCTCCGCCTCGTCCAGACAGCGCGTCAGCAGCGCCCGCCACCCGGGACGAAAATGCCGCATCATCCCGTACGCCAGCTTCAGCAGCGCGCACACCGTGTACGTCTGGAACCGCTCCAGCGATACCGATCCGCCCCGCCGGCACCACTGCTCCAGGAATCCATGTGCCCAAGCGATGCCTTCCGCCGGCGCAACCCCCGTATCCGCCCGATCGCCCAGCATCCGCAACTGCGCCGTCAGATTGCTCACGTCCACCAGCGGATCGCCCAGCGCCATCCGTTCCAGGTCCAGCACTGTGAACATCCCGTGCTTGAACCGCACCTGGTCCCAGTGGAAATCGTTGTGCACCGTCACCCGTCTCCCGCCGTCCAGTCGCGGCAACCGCTCGCGAAGCTCCCCCAGCAAGGCGTCCAGACGGGGTTTGACCGCCGCGCAGCAGTAGCCGATGTCCTCCACCGCTTCCTGCGCGCTTCGTGTAAGCGCCTCGGCGTTCAGCGGCGGCAGGGACGAAATCTTCGTCTCGTGCAGGGCGTGCAGGGCGCCCGCCAGCCCGCCCAGCACCGAGGCGGCGTCGTGTTCCCGCAATGTCTCCACCAGCGATCGTCCCCGGTTCCATTCCACCGCCAGCACGCCCTGCGCCTCGTCCACACCCACCACGGGCGGTACGCGGAACGCCTCCCCGCTCGCTTCCGCCGCCCGGCTCAGCGCCGCGTGCCGGTCCGTCAGCGTCCGGCAGATCGCCGTCGTCGTGCACCGCGCGGCGATGCGCCGCTTCTTGCTCGATCCGTCCGCGGCGTTCTCCACCTCCGCCCGCAAACGCGCCACCCATTTCTGCTCCGGGACGTACCGCACCAAGAGCCGCTGCAACGTCTCGCCCCGGATCCGTCCGCCGTCGGTCTCATCCAACCACCCCTGCCACGTCCGCAGTGCATCGCGCGTCTTGGCGAACTTGCGCAACCCCCGCAGCCGGCGATCGTTCGGAAAGGCGTAGACCTCCACGGGAATGTTCCCGAACTCCACCACCCGCCCGCGCCGCGACATCGGTTCCCGCACCGGCGTGCGGACGTAGATCACCTCCGCCTCCGGCCAGCTCCGACGTTCCGGCAGATCGGCATCGTGCAGCAGCGCATAGGCGACGACGACGTGCCGACCGGGGTGATACAGCACCTCGACCGTCCGCACCGCCCGCCACCGCGATCGCACCGCCTCCTCCACCCAGTCGAACCGTTCGCGGGCGGCGGCGAGGACGTTCCCCGGACGCAGCGCCTCCAGCGCTTCGCCCAGACGATCGTCCTGCGGAATGTCCCATGCTTCCGTCACGAGGATGACGCCCTCCACGCGGAAACCTCGTCCGCCGATTCACCGCCCGCCAGATACAGCGTGGCGTACACGCCGCCGCGGCGCATCAGCGCATCGTGCGTGCCCGCCTCGCAAAGCTGCCCGTGCGAGAGCACCAGGATGCGGTCGAACCGCTCCATTCGCTCCAGCCGGTGGCAGATCACCAGCGTCGTGGCCGGATTGTCCGGCGACATCCACGCCTCCTCCACCGCGCGGCGCGTCGTCTCGTCGAGTCCGGTGGCCGGTTCGTCGAGCAGCAGAATGGCCGGCTCCCGCAACAGCGCCCGCGCCAGCGCGATCCGCTGCCGCTGCCCCCCGGACAGTGTGCCGCCCCCCTGACCGAGACGGGTTTCGTATCCGTCGGGCAGCGACTGGATGAACTCATCCGCCTTCACCAGTCGGGCCACGCGGCGGATGTCGTCGAGGTCGGCGTCCGGCCGGCCCAGCGCGATGTTCTCCGCCACCGTCATGCCGAACAGGATCGTGTCCTGGTGCACCCACCCGATCCGCGACCGCAGCGACGCGATGGTGATGTCCCGCACGTCGATGCCGTCCACGCGGATGATCCCCTCCTGCGGGTTGTAGAACCGCAGCAGCAGCTTCACCAGCGTGCTCTTGCCTGCCCCCGTGTGGCCCACCAGCGCGGTCCGCGAACCGGCCGGCAGCTCGAAGCTCACCTCCGAAAGCGCCGGCGCCCCGCCGTTGTACGCGAACGTCACCGACTCGAACGCCACGTCTCCGCGCACCGTCTCCAGCGGTTTCGCCCCGGGACGGTCCCGGATGCTCGGCTCGATGGCGAACACCTCGGCGATGCGCATCCCGCAGGCGGTGGCCTTGGCCACCTGTCCCGCCAGCTTGCTGAACTTCCGCATCGGCTTGTTCACCGCCCGCAGGTAGGAGACGAACACCAGAAGATCGCCCGCCGTCATCTCCCCCGCCAGCACCGAGCGCACGCCCACGTACAGAATCGCGCACAGCGCGGTCGCGGACGCGAAGGAGATGATGCGATACAGCTTCGCCTCCAGACGGGTCGTCTTCAGTCCCGCGCGGATCGAACTGCGGTTCTGTCGTACGAAACGCTGTTTCTCCGCCTCCTCGCGGTTGAACGCCTGCACCACCGTCAGCGCCCCGAGCACGTCCTCCGCCAGGGAGGCGATCTCGCTCTCCTTCTCCCGCGCCTTGCTGGTGGCTTTGCGGATCTGCTTGGACACCCGCACGCTCGCCCACAGCGTCAGCGGCAGCGTGCACACCCCCAGCAGCGCCAGCAGCGGATTGAGCCAGAACATCGCCCCCACCATCGCCGCCGCCAGCAGAAAGTTCTGCCCCGCGTTGATGACGGCGTTGATCAGCATCTGCCGCAGCATCTGGATGTCGCCCGTCAGACGCATCAGCAGCGTCCCCGTGTGGTACCGCGACAGGTCCGCCGGCGCCAGCCGCTGAAGATGCGTGAACAGCTCCGCCCGCAACCGTCCCACCACCCGCTGCCCCGCCCGCGCCAACAGCAAATCCCGACCGTACGCGAACGTCGCGTCCAGCACCGCGATCAGCAGAATGGCCGCACACACCCACCCCAGCGCGCCCGCCGGCGTGGAGGACACACTCGCCAGGGCGTGCGACATCCACGAGTGTTTCATCTTGTGGAAGAGGACGTAGTCGAAGATGATCTTGATCGGCCAGGGCGCGACCACCTTCATCCCGATCACACCCATCGCTCCGGCGAACGCCCCGAGCAGCGCCCATCGCTGCGACCAGGTATACCGGCCGAACCGGCGCCAGATCGAATGCGCCTCCCGCACATCGAGCCGTCCGCGCCGCGTCTTGATCCGCCACGAGATCATCCCGAACTCCCCGCCGCCGACACGGACACCGCCGCCGTCGCCGGGGCGGCTGCCGTCTTCTCCCGCT
>CAZNQN010000015.1:0-239 GCA_964574925.1 uncultured Phycisphaeraceae bacterium
GTGCCCTGCGATCTGCTGATCGACTTCACGACGCCGGCTGGCACGATGGCCTGGCTGGCGGTGTGTCGGGAGCGCGGCACGGCCATGGTCAGCGGCGTCACCGGACACAGCGAGCAGCAGACCGAGCGGATGCGTGAGGCCGCCCGGGTGATCCCCCTCCTCCACGCCGCCAATTTCGCCTGGGGAATCGGCGTGCTGCTGCGCGCGGTCCGGATCGCGGCGCGGGCACTGGGTGCGGA
>CAZNQN010000015.1:249-6335 GCA_964574925.1 uncultured Phycisphaeraceae bacterium
GCGATAAGGCGGACGCGCCCAGCGGCACGGCCTGCATGCTTGCCGACGTCATCGAACACACGCGCCCCCGGGTGGAGGAAAACGGCGGCTACCCGGATGCGGACGGAAAAAGCGAACGCCGACCGCTTCGTCCCCCGGTGCATTCGCTGCGCATCGGAGACCATCGCAGCGCGCACGAGGTCCATTTCGCCTGGCCGGGGGAGACGCTGACGTTTCGCCACGAGGCGTTGTCGCGGGAGGCGTTTGCGACCGGAGCGCTGCAGGCGGCGGCGTGGTTGATCGGACGCCCGCCCGGACGCCTTTACGGGCTTGAAGACCTGCTGGAAGGCGTCGGAAACGGGGAATCGCCGTGATTTCGGGAATCTGGAAAGTTGTGGAGATTGTCCCTTGACGGGGGCGGAACGGTAACCGATAATAGGCATGAAGTAAGCACACCGTAGGAGCAGGCCCGTCGAAGTTGGTCGAAACAGCGGTTGTTTCATTTTGCTCGTCGCGTTGTGCACGTAGAGAGGTAGGATGATTTGTGATGTTGGGTAAGGTGAAGTGGTTCAATCGAACCAAAGGGTATGGGTTTATTACGCCTGACGATGGAAGTCAGGATGTCTTTGTGCACTACAGCGACATCACCGGCGACGGGTTTCGCAGTCTCAACGACGGCGATCGCGTCGAGTTCGAGATGTCGGCCGGGCAGAAAGGCCCCAAGGCGCGCGACGTGCGCATTCTGACGTCGTAACGTAGCGCTCCGACAACCAGTCAACCGGAACCGGCGGCGCATCCTTCGCTCGTACCAGCGGGGAAGGTGTGCGCCGACCGGTCTTCGGTGCTGCGCGCAAACGCCGCCTCCGTCGTGCGTCTCATCATCCGAAGAGACGAGGAAGCGGTGCGGCCGCCGGCTACGTCAGCTCGCGCTGCTGGAAGAGGGCGACGCCGACGCCCAGAGCGGCGGTGACCAGAAAAGCCGCATACGCGCTGACGTAGGCGAGATACCCCGCGGTCACCGTCGTCTGCTTCATACCCGCCTGAAGTCCGTCGATCACCCAGAACGGTCCGATGTTGGGCACGACGTGGTAGACGGCCTTGGCGAGGTCGGACGATTCCGCATGCTGCCCGAAGGCGTAGTCGGAGATGGTGCCCAGCACGAGGACGGCCACGCACAGCAGCAGCGTGGGAAGCTGCCCGAGCCGCGTGGACGCGGCCAGGGCGACGGCGGCCATCACCATCACCGCCAGGAAGACCAGATACGCAGCCAGGATCACCTGCCCGCTGACGTACTTGCTGCCCCATTCGATGACGTTCCACTCGGCGTCGAACTTGCCGATGGCCAGCACCGCGAGCGTCAGCAGGGGAGTCAGCACGGCGATGACGCCGGTGGGGAACGGCTTGCCGTAGAAATAGTTGCGAAACGCCCCCACCCCCACGGCGATCAGCAGGGCCCCGATCCCGAAAACCAGCACGGGTTGATCATACGGATCGGTGCTGTATTCCATGACCCCGTGGCGGACCGTGAGCACGAAGACCAGCACGGAGAGGTAGAAGGCGACGGTGAGGGCGGCGGCAAGCCCGACGAACTTGGCCAGCAGGAAGAGCGGCCTGCCCACCGGCTTGGAAATCACGGTCAGAACGGTGCGGTTTTCGATTTCCCGGCTGAGGATCCCGGCGGCGCTGAACACGCTCAAGAACAATCCGCTCAGCAGAAGCGTAGAGAGTCCAAGGTCCAGGAGAAGCTTGTCGTCGTCGTCCAGGGTGAACGCCGCCAGCGAGACGTTGAGAACCAGCAGGATCGCCGTCGCCAGCAGGATCACGCCGTAGAGGGGCTGGCGGATCGTTTCCACGAAGGCGTTGGCGGCGATGGAATAGAACCGCTGGAGCATGGTTTCTCCGGATATCGGCGCCGCTCTGCGGTTTGGCAGCTCGGCGGCGCGATTGTAAGCTGGCCGCCGGACCGCACAACCGCACCCGGCGGACCGTGCCGGTGACAGTGCTACGCCGGGCGGAGTCGCAGAGTTCACACCGGTTTGACGGATGGCACGCACATGACGGAATCCAGGTCGCCTGACGATCGCCGCGCCCAGCACGTCGCCCTGCTGGGGTGTTTCGTCCAGATCGCCGGAAGCGGGCTTTTGATCGGGCTGTCGTTCTGGTCCCAATCGGACATGCTCGCGGCGCTGGCCCGCGTGCTGATGCTGGGGATCCCGATCTGGCTGGTGCTGTACCTGGTGCTCAACCAGATCCGGCGGGTGAACCTCGAGGCGCTGGAGGCGGCGGAGATCCAGCGGGCGCGGGAGGCGGGGACCGACGTCGCCCTCTTCGAGCTGGACGAGGAGGCGCTGTACCTGGAGCAGAACCGCCTGCGGGGGATGGTCCACTGGCTGCTGCCGGCGTGCACGCTGATCGTGTCCGCCTTTCTGATCCTGGGACATTTCGCCTTCTGGGGCTGGACGCTGGACCAGGCGTGGGAACCGGACGGCATCACCCGCACGCGCGAACCGATCATGATGATGTGGTTCGTGATCGGGCTGGGGTTCCTCTGCTTCCTCTATGCCCGCTATGCGATGGCGCTGGCGCGGATCCCGCAGTGGCGCCTGCTGCGCGGGGGGGCGGTGGCGATGGCGGGCAGCGCCCTGGCGTGCGTGGTGGTGGCGGTGGCGCTGATGGCCACCCGCACGATCGGCTGGGCGGAGCCGCTGGCGGCGTACGTCCTGCGCGTGGCGCTGCTCCTGCTGGGGCTGGAGCTCCTCGTCAACTTCGTGCTGGACCTCTACCGCCCGCGGGTTCCGGGGGAGGTGCCCCGACCGTCGTTCGACAGCCGATTGCTGGGCATGATCGCCGAGCCGGGCGGCATCGCCAAATCCATCGCCGACGCGGTCAATTATCAGTTCGGTTTCCAGGTCAGTTCCACGTGGTTCTACCAGCTTCTCCAGCGCTGGCTGTTTCCGCTGACGGTGTTCACCTTCCTCGGCGTCGTGCTGCTCAGCTCGTTGGTGGTGGTGGACGCCGACGAGCAGGTCATCGTGGAACGCTGGGGACGGCGGGTCGGCGAAGGGAAGCCGCTGGATCCCGGTCTGTACGTGAAGTGGCCCTTCCCCAAGGACGTCGTGCAACGAGCGCCCGTGCGGCGCATCAGCGAAATGGTGATCGGCGAGGCGGGCGAGGGTGAGGAACACGAAAATGAGGCGGTCATCTGGACCAAGGCCCATGACTATCTTCCCGAACTGATGCTGGTGGTGGCCACGCCGCACCAGCCGGAGTCGGACCTGAAGCTGGGGGTGGAGGGGGACGTGGCCAGCGAAGGGACCGAAAGCGCTCCGGTGAGCCTGCTGATGGTGTCGGTCCCCATCACCTATCGCATCAAGGATCTCAATCAGTATCTGTATCACTATCAGCATCCGGAAAAGATCCTGGAGGCGGTGGCCTATCAATACCTTTCCGATTACGCCGCCAGCGTGGACTACGACCAGTTGATGGGGCCGGGACGGAAGGAATTCAACCGCGAGCTGCGGCGGCGCATCCAGCATCGTCTGGACGAACTGGGCGTGGGGATCGAAATCGTGTTCGCCGGCGTTCGGGACGCGCACCCGACAGCCCAGAGCGGCGTGGCGGAGGCATTCGAGAAGGTGGTCTCCGCCCAGACCGAGATGGGGGCGGTGATCCACCGGGCGAAGGGAGAGGCCAACCGCATCCTGACGCGGGCGGCGGGCAGCGTGGCGCGGGCGATCGCGCTGGACGAGGCGATTCAGCGCCGGGACCGGTTCGCGGCGGGCACGCCGGAATACGCCGAGGCGCAGCGGGAGGTGGAGGCGCTGCTGATGGGCGATCCGGCCCAGGGGATCCCGCCGATCGCGGGCGAGGCGGCACGAACGATCGCCGACGCGCGGGCGGAAGCGAGCCGCAAGGTCACGGAAGCGGCGTCGAAGGTGCGGGAGTTCGGGGCACAACTGGCCGCGTATCAGGCGGCGCCGGAGCTGTTCATGAAGCGGGCGTACCTGAAGGTGTTCGAGGGAATCGCGGGCATTCGCAAGTATTTGATCGTCGGGGACGGGTCCAACGTCATCGTGCAGTATGAAACGGCGCGGGAGGCGGGACTGGACCAGGTTCTTTCGGAGGCCGCCGGCGAGAACAAATAGGCGGTCCGGGAGTTGAGGAAACGATGAGAAACATCGGCACGTTGTTTGCGGCCGTGGTCCTGGCGGGCGTGCTCGTGTTGTACATGTGCACGTTCGAGGTCCGTTTCACGGAGACGGCCATCGTCAAGACCTGGGGCAAACCGGCGAAAGAGGCGATCACGGAGCCGGGGTTGTACTTCAAGTGGCCCCGCCCGATCCAGAGCGTCGTCATCTACGACAAGCGGACGCGGATCCTGGAGGACCGGACGGAGGAGACGCGGACGGTGGACGGCAAGACGTTGCTGCTGACGACGTTCACGCTGTGGCGGATCGCGGACCCGATCACGTTCCACATGAACTTTCCGGGCGGCATCCGGGACGGCGAGAAGAAGCTGCGGGCGACGATCGTCACCCACAAGCACGCGGTGACGGGGCGGCGGCAGTTCAGCGAATTCGTCTCCACCGACCCGAAGGAACGCAAGATCCACGAAATCGAGCAGGAGATGCGGGACGCGGTCGCCCGCGACGCGCGCGAGCAGTACGGCATCGAGGTGGTGGACTTCGGCATCAAAAAGCTGGGACTGCCGACGTCGGTGACGACGGCGATCTTCCAGAGCATGCGGGCGCGGGAAGAGGCCAAGGCCGCCCGCTACGCCGCGGAAGGCGAGGCGACGGCCGCCCGCATCCTCGCCGAAGCCCGGGCCCGCGAGGCACGCATCATGGCCGAGGCGGAAGCCAAAGCCAAAGCGATCGAGACCGAGGCGGAGCGCATCGTCAGCAACTACTACAAGGAATTCGACGAGCATCCCGAGCTTCGCATGTACCTGGACACGCTCAAGACGCTGGAGACGGCGCTGCGGGAACGCACCACGCTGATCCTCGACACGAAGGAGGCGCCGTGGGACGTGTTCGAGGAGTCCCGGCGGCGGCAGATTCCGCAGGAGCGGGCCGCCCTCCAGCCCGCGCTCCATCCCAAGGAAACGGATTGATCCCGGCATGAGTCCCGATCCGCAGGACATCCCACCTGACGACGATCACGCCCACGACCACCGCAACCTGGAGACGGTGGAGGAGCCGACGGACGCGGCCAACCAGTCGCTGGCCGACGCTCTGCGGGCGAGCTTCAACGTCCTCAAGGGCATCATGGTCGTGCTGGTCGTGCTGTTTTTCTTCTCCAACGTCAAAGGGATCGAGAGCCACGAGGAAGCGCTGGTGCTTCGCCTGGGCAAACTGGTCCGGGTGGTGGACCGCGCCGGGCTGGTGTGGGCGCTGCCCTATCCGGTCGACGAGATCGTGCCCCTGCCGACGAAGAAAAGCAACGAGCTGCTCATCAAGAGCCACACCTTTCACCGCAACAAAAACGAGATCGGAAAGCCGCTCTCGTTCATCGTCCGGGGCGGCGGGTTGCATCCGACGCTGGACGGGGCGCTGCTGACGGCGGATGCCGGCCTGGTCCATGTCCAATGGAAGATCACCTACAAGATCGACGACCTGAAACGCTACATCACATGCGTGCAGGGCAAGGGCGTCGAGGCGGCCGAAGACCTCATCCGCGTGCTCGTCGAGACGACCGGCGTGGAACTCGCGACCGAACTGACGGCGGACGAGCTGATCCGCACCCGCTTCGACTTCGTGCAGCGGGAGATGAAACGGCGGCTCAACGAACGGCTGGCGTCGCTGGGCAGCGGCATTACGGTCACGCTCGTGGAGGTCTACGAGCCGACGCCGCCCATCCAGGTCCGCGAGGCCTTCGACAACACGCAGAAAGCGGAAAACTACAAGGAAAACCGCATCCAGTCGGCGCAGAAGGAGCGCAACCAGATTCTCAACAAGGTGGCGGGCGCCGCCTATCAGCGGGTGCTTGCCGTCCTGGACGATCTCGACCGGGCCAAGGCCGAGGGCGACGCCGAACGGGAAAAGAAGCTGCGGGCGAAACTCGATCGCCTGTTGCTCGAGGAGGTCGGCGGCAAGGCGGGCGAACGG
>CAZNQN010000015.1:6345-13869 GCA_964574925.1 uncultured Phycisphaeraceae bacterium
GATCAAAGATGCCGGCTCCTACCGGGCGGTGGTGGTGTCCGAAATCGAGTCGGACGTGAAACGGTACCGCACGCTGCTGCCGGAGTATCGCCGCAATCCCCTCGTGCTCCTCAACCGTCTCTGGCAGGAGACGCGCGAGCGCATCTTCTCCTATGACGGCGTGAGGAAGTTCTATCGCCCGGAAGGGATCCGCGAGCTGCGGCTGCGCATCCCGCTCGATCCGGAGGAAGAGCGGCGGGCCAAACAGCGCGAACTGGAAAAGAAAGCGAAGGAAACCGAAGTCGAGAAACTGCATCCCACGAAGATCAAGATTCTGGGACCGAAAGACGAGTAAGCCGGGGCGACGTCTCATCGGACGAGGACCGACCTCGTGGAAACGGAGACGTTCCCCGACGGATGGAAACGATGGTGGATCGCGTGATGCCGGTGGTGCAGACCGCCGGGCTGTGCAAGACATTCCGGGATTTCTGGCGCCGTCCGCACGTGGAGGCGGTCAAGGATCTGAACCTGGAGATCCGGCCGGGCGAGATCTTCGGCCTGCTCGGTCCCAACGGGGCCGGCAAGACGACCACCATCAAGATGCTGCTGGGGCTTTTGTATCCGACGCGGGGGCGCATCTCCGTCTTCGGCAAGCCGCCCACCGACGTGACCGTCAAGGCGCGCATCGGCTTTCTGCCGGAGGAATCCTACCTGTATCGGTTCCTGGTGGCACACGAAACGCTCGATTTCTACGGGCGTCTGTTCCGGCTGCCGGCGCGGATCCGCAGGGAGCGGACGGAACGCTTGCTGGACATGGTGGGGCTTCGCCACGAGGCCAAGCGCCCCATCGGCGAGTACAGCAAGGGCATGGCGCGGCGGATCGGGCTGGCCCAGGCACTGATCAACGATCCGGAACTGCTCATCCTGGACGAACCCACCTCCGGGCTGGACCCTATCGGCGCCCGCCAGATCAAGGACGTGATCCGCGAGCTGGGCCGGAAGGGGAAGACCATCCTGCTGTCGAGCCACATCCTCGCAGACGTCGAGGACGTCTGTGACAGGGTGACGATCCTCTACGGCGGGCAGCAGCAGGCAGCCGGCGACATCCACGAGTTGCTCCGGCGGCGGGACGCCACTCAGATCACCGCCCCGTCGCTGAACGAGGAAACGATCGCGCAGGTCCGCGACCTCATCCGCCGGCTGGAACAAAAGGACATCCTGGAAGTCACCCAGCCGCGGGTGAAGCTGGAAGAGTTCTTCCTGAGAATCGTCGAGGAGGCGCAGGCGGCCAACATCCGCACGTCCGGCGCGCGGGCGGGCGGGGCGATTCCCGATTTCCTGCGCAAACCGGCGGAGCCCGGTCCGCGCGACGTGGTGGAGGAGCTGGTGTCCGCGGCCGACCGTGCCGTCCGCGCCCCCGTCGCGGTCGAACCCCGCCCGGCGGCGGACGACGATCCGGCACGGGAGATCATCGAATCGCTGACGAGACCGGAACCCGCCGAAGCGGATCAGGCCGTCGAACCCGTCGCCTCCGACAAACCCGCCCCTGTAGGGGAGGAACCGGACGCCTCGGGAGACGGTCGCCCGCGCCGTCCGATCGAGGCGGACGAGTCGGTGATCAACGAACTGCTGGGGGGGACACAGGACAACCGCCCGTCGGATCCGCACGAGCCGTGATGCAGGTCTGGACCATCGCCCGGCACACGATCGCGGAGGGGCTTCGGATGAAGCTGGCCCTGGTGTTCCTGGGGCTGATCGCCCTCGTCGTGCTGGGGCTTCCCTTCTCGGTGACGGAGGAAAGCTCGCTGACGATGGCCATCCAGGCCTTTCTCTCCTACGCCCTCAACGCCACGGGATTCCTGCTGGGACTGTTGACGATCTTCCTGTCGCGGTCGGTGTCGGACGATCTGGTCCGCCAGCAGATCTTCCTGGTGGTCAGCAAACCGGTATCGCGCTGGCACTACATCGTGGGCAAGTGGCTGGGCGTGACGCTGATGAACGTGATGTTCCTGGCCGGCACGGGACTGACGATCTACGGGATGGTGCATGTGATCCGCCGGGTGCATCCGCCGCTGGATCCGACCTTCGACCGTGCGGAGCTGGAGCACGAGGTGCTGGTGGCGCGGCACGCCATCGGCGTGAAGGTTCCCTACGACGAGTTCGCCCGCCAGGCGGAACGGGAGGTGGAGCGCAACATCGAGGAGGGCGTCTACGACAACGTGGAGCACTTCAACCGCGAGGAGGAGAAGCGGCGGTTGATGCGCAAGTACGAAGCGCGATGGCGGGTGGTCGGTCCGGAACAGATGCGGGTGTTCACCTTCGAGAACGTGCTGGTGGACCGCCGCCGCGGCGCCTACGTCCAGATCCGCTACAAGACAGAGGTGACCCAGTACCCGCCCGATGAAATCTTCCGCGCGCTGTGGATCGTGGGCGACCAGGCCCAGGGCACGCCGGTCTACCGCATCCCGGTCCGCCAGGTCGTGGGACGGTTCCACACCATCCGCTTTCCCGCCGACGCGGTGGCGAAGGACGGGACGCTGACGGCGTACTTCTACAACCGCAATCCCTATCCGGACGAGCCGCAGTACAACAACGTGATCGAGTTCCGCAAGTCGGACGGCATCGAGGCGCTGTTCGTGGTGGGGGCGTTTGCCGGCAACTTCGTGCGCCTGCTGCTGCTGATGCTCTGCAAGCTGATGTTCCTGGGCGCGGTGTCGATGTTGATGGTGACCATGTTCTCCTACCCGGTGGCGTGTCTGGCCTCGCTGACGGTCTACACGCTGGCGGGGACGCGGGGGTTTCTGATGGAGGCGCTGGACTTCCTCTCGGACGATCGGGCCACGCTGTTTACGTCCGTCAAGGAGTTCTTCCTCCATCTGATCATGTACGCCTTCCAGGCGTTCCAGTGGCTCATCCCCGATTTCGCCTACTACGACGGGATCGAGACGCTGGTGACGGGTCGCAACGTGGGACTGGTGTGGGTGCTCAACGGGGTGGTCTGGCTGGGCGTGGTGCAGACGGGCATCCTGCTGGGGCTGGCGGTACTGCTGTTCCATCGACGGGAAGTGGCGGAGGTCTCCTTCTAGCGGATCCACCATGGCCGACACGGAAAGCCCTCCCATTTCGCAGATGATCGGCGCCCCGCTGCCGGGGCACCTGGCTGCCCGGCGGCAGGCGCAGCGCCACGATCGGATCATCCGCGGCGTCGGCATCGCGCTGGCGGTGGCGGGTGTCATCGGGGCGGGCGTTCTGCTGCCCCCGATCAACGCGATTCGCAAGGATCGGCAGTTCGTCATCGATCCGGAGCACATCGGTACCCTGCCCGCGGACCTGGCGCTGCTGGGAAAACTCGGCACGTTCCGGGCGCTGGCGATCGACTGGGCCTCCATCCGCGCCGAACGGCTCAAGGAGGAGGGCAAGTATTACGAGGCGTTGAAGCTGCACGAGACGATCTGCTCGCTGGCGCCGCGCTTCCCGACGGTGTGGGTGTATGCGGCATGGAACATGGCCTACAACATCTCCGTCGCCCAGTACACACCGGAAGACCGCTGGCGATGGGTCAACAAGGGGATCAAGATCCTCCGCGACGAGGGCATCCGCTACAACCCGCGGTCGGTGTCGCTCTACAAGGAACTCGCCTGGATCTACTGGCACAAGATCGGCGATTTCCTCGACGACCATCACCTCGACTACAAGCGGGCGCTGGCGGTGGAGATGGAGGAGGTGCTGGGCCCGCCGCCCGTGACGCTGACCGACGACGAGTATTTCGCCTGGTTCAAGAAGATCGTCGATGCCCCCCGTGATCTCGATGCCCTGATCGACAAGGATGAAGACGTCGCCCGTCTGGTGTTCCAGCTGGAGACGCTGGCGCTGAAACCGGACATCTCGTTGCTCAAGTTCGTCGCCCGCCACATCCGCCCTGAGCTTCGCGTCCGCACGCTCCAGAAGGAGCAGGCGGAACTCGATCCGCGCGATCGGAAACGCATGCAACTGATCACGGATCCGGAAAACGCCGACGCCCTGGACCGGTTGCTGGCCGCCGTCCGCTCCCGCGTGCTGCGCGAAACGTACAAGTTCGATCTGGACAAGATGTACGCCCTGATGGAGGAATACGGACCGCTCGACTGGCGCAACGGCTTCGCGCACGCCCTGTACTGGTCGAGCGTGGGCGACGACGTCAGCCAGGGCGTCGCCAACATCAAGGTGGCGGACCAGCTCAACAACGCCCGCTTCATCCTGTTCGCGTTGCAGAACCTGGTGGTGCGGGGGCGGATGACGCTCTGGCCCGACTTCGACGACGCCTTCGCCTCGTATATCGAGATGACCCCCGACACGCGGTTCATCCCCTATCTTTACGACGCCTATATGCGCTTCGGGAAGAAATACTTCGGCGACGACGAACGCTTCGTGGAAGGGACGCCCGGACCGGTCTACATGACCGGCTTCGTCACCAACATGCACGTCTGGATCCAGTTGCTCTATCTCGACGGCGGGGAGCGGAACATGAAACTGGCGGAGCAGTACTACCTGTGGCTCCGCAAGTACAACAAGGCCCCCGACGGCTCCACCCAGAAGCGATACCTCGTGACGCTCGACGAGTTCGTCATGAAGGAGATCACGGACAGTCTGCTGACGTTCAAGGCGTCCTCGGCGCTGGTGCGGAACCTGATCCGCCGCGCGCTCAAGCAGTTCTCCCTGGGGCAGAACACCCTGGCCGTCCGCTCCCTGCTCCGTGCCCGCTACGCCCGCAAGGTGTGGATGAAGGGCATCGAAAACGACGTGCGCGAGCGGCGGAAGATGCAACCGCTGGACGTGATGGTCCGCGACGAACTGGAATCCTACCTGACGCATCCCAACATCGCGCCGCTGTACAAGGCCTCGCTGTGGAAGAACCTGATGCGCACGAAACCGGAATTGTGTCAGGCGGTCTATGACCGGCTCCGGCCGTACTTCGTGCGCCTCTGCGACGCCCAGCAGCCGGCCTGGGACGTGGAACGGGCGTTCTCGGAGCCGGCGGGCATGGAGGCCTATCGCGCCCGCATCCGGGCCCAGCGCGGGAAACGCCCCGGCGACATCGGCGCCGAGGAAGGCACGAGCAAGAAAGAGTGATACCCGTCGTGCGATCGTATACGCCGGGGCCACCCTCGTACCGAACCGCTCCGCCACAGGACATGTGCAGGTCCCGGCGGAGTTGTTTCAAAGCGTCGCATGCGGATCGCGCTGGTCCGGCGGGCATCGATCCGTATGATGGAGTGACCGCCCGTTGCGGGCGAGAAGCGGAGGGTACAGCGCCGAGATGTCCGTACGAAGCGGGAGGCAGACCGACGAGGCGGCGACACCGGCGGAGGAGGATCCGCCGGCGTGTTCGGTGGTGGTGCTGGGCAGCGGCACGTCGCACGGCGTGCCGATGATCGGCTGCACGTGTGCGGTGTGCACCTCGTCGGATCCGCACGACCGTCGGACGCGCCCCAGCGTGTACGTGCGGGTGGGCGATACATCGCTGCTGATCGATACGGCGCCGGAACTGCGCCTCCAGTGCATCGCTCACGGGATCGACCGCGTGGACGCCGTGCTGTTCACGCACCATCACGCGGACCATGTAGCGGGACTCGACGACCTGCGCCGCTTCAACTGGCTGATGGGCCGACCGATTCCGCTCTACGGGACGGCGCGAACGCTGGAGAACATCAAGCGGATGTTCCTCTACGCCTTCGAGCCGGCAACGGACTCGCCGCACAGTTGCCCGGAGATCGAGCTGCATCCGATCGACGAGCAACCGTTCTCCATCGACGGCGTGCGGATCGTGCCGGTGCCGCTGCTGCACGGGCGGATGCCGGTGCTGGGGTTCCGCATCGGACCGTTCGCGTACTGTACGGATTGCAGCGAGATTCCGACCTCGTCTCTGGACCGGCTCGAGGGCGTGCAGGTGCTGATTCTGGACGCGCTGCGCAAGACGCCGCACCCGGCGCATTTCAACTTGGAACAGGCGGTGGAGACGGCTCGCCGGATCGGAGCCGAGCGAACCTATTTCACCCACATGACCCACCAGCTTCCCCACGCCGCCACCAACCGTGAACTGCCCGAGGGGATGGCGCTCGCCCACGACGGATTGCGCATCGAAGCGCTCCGTGATGCTGAGACATAGCCTAACGCCGGGAAGCGGTCGGTATCCGCTTCCCCGGGGAAAGAGGCAGAAGCACCTTGAAGGTCCGACCGGTACCGAAGTGTCCTTCCGGACGCTCCACGGGGACGGGGATCAACAGCGTGGTCGGCGGCGGGGCGCCGGTCGCGAAGTTCTGCTGCACCTGCTGGAGGACGAAGTCGGGACTGTTGCGGCCGGCGACGCCCGTCAGCGTCGTCCCGCCGCCGGGCTCGACCACGCCCAGACCGGTCAGGTTCTCCGTGGTGAAGTCGGCGTCGGCGACCGTCACCGCATCCGCCTCGTAGAACTTCACGGTGCGGTCGAAGATGTCCTGCTTGATCCAGAGGTTGGCGATGTTGGCATCGGTGACGTACTCGCCGGGGCGAACGGTGCGGCGGTTGCGACCCGCCCCGCGCAGCTTGCGGAAGGCTTCCACCAGACCGTATTGTGCCAGCGAAATGCGGAACCGTCCCGTGCCCGGCTCGACGAACATCTCCCACCCTTCCGTGCCGCGTTTGGCCAGCGTGGCGACGGTCGAGTCGACGGTCACGTCGCTGCGGAGCCGGCCTTCCACCGATCCGCCGCGGATCGTCCCGTAACCCAGGCCGATGCGGACGTGTTCCGTCGTGGCACTGCGGTAGAGACGGTCGAGGCTGGCGTGCGTGGCGCTGCGGAGGGCGACCACCGTCGTCTTGCCGAACCGGAGGTGCACCGAGGAACGCAGCCCGGTGCGGATCTGGGTGCCGGGATCAAGCCGGTCCTTCCAACGGACGGGCTTCCAGCCGGCATCCTCCAGCACCGAGACGCCGACCGGGGCCCACTCCACGGTTCCCTCCACCTCGATCACCACAGCCGGGAGGGGTTCGATCTCGCCCGGATCGGCGGCTTGGACCTGTTTCGGCGTCTTGCCCGGCGCGGGGGTGGCTGGCGACTGGGCCGACACCGGTACGGCGAACACGAACAATAGAACGATCAAAGCTGCGCTACGAACGCAATGGCGGCGGACGCCTTGCCTCGGACAACCGCGACATGCGCCCCAGGATGCACCGAACGAAGACCTGTGCCGGACGTCTGACATTGCGATTCCCCCTGCGATCCCCATCCCATCCGCAACCGCGGCACGGTTCTCTCCGCCGACCGAGCGATGTTCCCGGTGCGGCGCGGAAACCAACCGACACACCCCGTCACCGTCGCGGCCGAGAGACCTTGGTCACGGCCTCATTGCGTCGCTGTGTTCCGATTCGCAAGCGACGTCGGACACCCACCCTGGCGAGGGGCCGGCCATCGTGTTTCCTTCTGAATTGTAGCATATCGGCCGGTTGAAAAACAGCCTGTTTCGGGCGGTGCCACACCCGAAAAGCCGTTCCTCCGGCGTTCCCGCCTACCCCCAGCGGACGCGGCCG
>CAZNQN010000016.1:0-13571 GCA_964574925.1 uncultured Phycisphaeraceae bacterium
GTTGGGCAGCGAAGGGCGGGAAGGCAAACCGGTCGGCACGCTGTTCGTGGTGGGCGACGCGGAGGGCGTTCGACCGCTGACGCGGCAACTGATCCTCAATCCCTTCCAGGGATACCCCGAATCGCAGCGCAACATCCTCGATCCCAACCTGACGGAAACGGTGAAGGAGCTGGCCACCATCGACGGAGCGTTCGTCATCCGCGGCGACGGGGTGATCGAATCGGCGGGGACGTACCTCAAGGCCGCCGGGCAGACGGAGTTCGAGTTGCCGCAGGGGCTCGGCGCCCGGCACCAGGCGGCGGCGGCCATCACCCACCTGACGCGGGCGATCGGCGTGACAGTGAGCGAATCGACGGGGACGGTGACGGTGTTCCGCGGCGGGCTGATGGTGGCCGAGCTGGAAAAGCCGCGTGCGGCCGTCCGGCTCCAGCAGGAGAAGGAGAAGCGCGATGAAACGAACTGAGCCGCGAGACCGGACGGATCCCCCTCGGCAGCGCTTCTGGAAACGGATCCCCCGGCACTGGCACTTTTCGATCTGGTACTTCGTGCTGGCGATCTGGCTGCTGTGGTTCTGGCAACAGGCCGTGGTGCGCATGCACTATCGCGCCATCCCCTACAGCGAGTTCAAAACGTATCTCCGCCACGGGCAGGTGGTGGAATGCGTGCTGGCCGAGGAGATGATCCGCGGACGGATCGACCCCACCCGCGCGCCCAGGGACGCCGCATCGGAGCCGACCGACAAGACGACGGGGAAAGCTCCTGCATCGAAACCGGACGCGACATCCCAATCGAAGCCCGCCGCCGCAGAGACGTCCAAGGAGAAGGCGACCGCCGACACCGCGCAGGGATCCGCCGCCCGGCCCAAGGAACCCTTCCTGTTCGAGACCATCCGCATCGAGGATCCGAACCTCGTCAAGGAGCTGGAGGCGGCGGGCGTCCGTTTCGCCGGCGTGCTGCCGGATCGATGGGACTCGTTCTTCTGGTCCTGGCTGGTGCCGATCGGTTTGATGACGTTGCTGTGGGTGGGGCTGTTCCGCGTGGTTCGCGGGGCGGGTGCGCAGGTGATGACGTTCGGCAAGAGCCGGGCGAAGATCGTCGCCGACAAGTCCACGGGGGTGACGTTCGACGACGTGGCCGGTTGCGAGGAAGCCAAGGCCGACCTTCAGGAGATCGTCGATTTCCTGAAACACCCGCAGCGCTACAAGACGATCGGGGCGCGGATGCCGAAAGGCGTGCTGCTGGTCGGTCCGCCGGGCACGGGCAAGACGCTGCTGGCGCGGGCGGTGGCCGGCGAGGCGGGAGTGCCCTTCTTCTCCATCAGCGGCAGCGATTTCGTGGAGATGTTCGTCGGCGTCGGCGCCTCCCGCGTGCGCGATATGTTCCAGCAGGCCAAGGACCGCGCCCCTTGCATCGTCTTCATCGACGAGATCGACGCCATCGGACGACAGCGGGGCGTCCACGTCGGCGCCGTCAACGACGAACGCGAGCAGACCCTCAACCAGTTGCTCACCGAGATGGACGGGTTCGAGCCCAACACCGGCGTCCTGATCCTCGCCGCCACCAACCGGCCGGAAGTCCTCGACCGGGCGTTGCTGCGACCGGGACGGTTCGACCGGCAGGTGGTGGTCGACGCGCCGGACCTGGACGGTCGGGAGGCGATCCTGCGCGTGCACGCCCGCGGCCGACCGCTCGCTTCCGACGTGGACCTGCGCAAGATCGCGCAGGCGACGCCGGGGTTCTCCGGCGCGGACCTGGCCAACACGATCAACGAAGCGAGCCTGCTGGCGGCCCGCGCCAACCGCACGACCATCACGCAAAAGGATCTGGAAGAAGCGGTGGAGAAGGTGGTGGCCGGTCCGGAACGTAAGAGCCGTCGTCTCAATCCGGAGGAGAAGAAGCGGGTCGCCTATCACGAAGCGGGGCACGCCCTCGTCGCCCGCTTCTGTCCGCACGCCGATCCGGTGCACAAGATCAGCATCGTCCCCCGCGGACGGGCCGCTCTCGGCTACACCCTCCAACTGCCCACCGAGGACCAGTTCCTGCTCACCGAAGAGGAGCTGCTGGATCGCATCCGGGGGTTGCTCGGCGGGCGGGCGGCCGAGGAGGTCGTCTTCGGAAACGTCTCCACCGGCGCGGAAAACGACCTCGAACGGGCCACGGCGCTGGCCCGACAGATGGTGAGCATGTACGGCATGAGCGAGCGGATCGGCCTGGCGCACTGCATCCAGCGCGACGGGCAGTTCCTCCCCGCCGAGGGCGTCTTCCGGCGGGATTGCAGCGAGCAGACGGCCCGCGACATCGACGAGGAGGTCCGGCGGATCCTCGACGAATGCTATGAACGCGCCCGCGTGCTGCTCGTCGAACACCGCGACGAACTGGAACGCGTCGCCCGCACGCTGCTCGAACGGGAGACGATCGACCGCGAAACCTTCGACAGACTCATCGGGGAAAAGAACGCGACCCAGCCGGCGGGCGCCTGAGAACGGGCATCTGCTTTTTCCGAACAACGGCGGGAAATCGCGGGCCGTCGGTGCGCGCATTTTCCCGACCCGCCGGACTCCGCTCAAAGCGGAACCCTCTCCCGTCCGATAAACCCCAACGGACCGGCGACGGAGATGCGCGGAGAATCCCTCGGCGACGTCGCGATCCCCCGGACGAGGAACCGACGCATGACATGGACTCTGAAAGCGCTGAGCGCGTTCGTGTGCGTGATCCTGGTGGTGGGCTACTGCAACCGGCGGCGGCGCAGCGTGCACGTACCGTTGATGATCTCGGCCTTGGTGATCGATCTGAGCATGGTGCTGTACCTGGAGATCACGCGGGCGGTGGTGGAAACCATCCCCAAGCGTCCCCTCACGCCGCTGCTGATCGTGCACATCATCCTCAGCGTGATCGTCCTGGTTCTGTACGGGGTACAGGTGGTCACCGGGCGGAAGAAATGGAAACACCGACCGTCGATCCTCCACGGGAAGGTGGCCCTGTGGTTTCTGGGGCTTCGCTTCGGGAACCTTATCACCAGCATCCTGCTCGAACCATTCCACCCCTCCTCGTGAGGACAAGACGCCGCGCCCGGTTCCGGCAGGCGTACGAGCGGGGCTCGGAACACCGAGACGGGAAGCGCTTTCGAACGCCCCGCGGCGGGATCTTCCTCAGTCACCGAAGATCGCGCCCGTGGCCCGGCAGGCTGCAACGAGCGGATCGTCGGGCGGAATGAGCCGCTGGCGATCGGCGACGTCCTCCAGGGGGACGGAGGTGAGCGACCCCTCCTGCATGGCGACCATGCGGTTGAGCCGCCCGCTGTGGATCAATCCGACGGCGTGATGCCCGAACATCGTGGCGAGCACCCGGTCGCGGGCGGTGGGGGTGCCGCCGCGCTGGACGTGGCCGAGAATCGTCGCCCGCGTCTCCAGCCCCGTCCGCTCCGCGATCCACCGGCAGATCACCTGGCTGATGCCGCCGTAGCGGACGGGATCGGGGGAGTCGGCCACGATCCGCTTGACCACGACCTCTCCGCCGGCGGGTTTGGCCCCCTCCGCCACCGCGACGAGCGTATAGGCCTTGTGCTTGCGGCTTCGCTCCCCGCACAGCGCGGCGACCTTTTCCAGATCGAACGGGATCTCCGGAATCAACACGACGTCGGCACCGCTCGCTGCGGCCGCGTGCAGGGTGATCCAGCCCGCATTGCGTCCCATCATCTCCACGAGCATGACGCGGTGGTGACTGGAGGCCGTGGTGCGGATGCGGTCGAGCGCTTCGGTGGCGATGGAGACGGCCGTATCGAACCCGAAAGTCACCTCGGTATGCATCAGGTCGTTGTCGATGGTCTTGGGGACGCCGACGACGGGGATGCCGCGGCGGACCACGCCCATGGCGGCGGACATGGTGCCGTCTCCGCCGATGCAGACCAGGACGTCGAGTTCGTGCCGGCGGGCCGTCGCGAGTACGCGATCCGTCACGTCCTCGAACACCGGCGATCCGTCGGGGGCGTGGCCGGTGCAGTAGCGCGTCGGGTTGGCCTTGTTGCTCGTGCCCAGGATCGTGCCGCCGCGGTCGAGAATGTTGGAGACGTCCTCGAAAGTGAGGGGGTGGACGCGGTCCTCGATCAATCCGAGGAATCCGTCGGCAATGCCGTAGACTTCGAGCCCGTGTTCAAGGAGGGCGGACTTGGTGACGGCGCGGATGACGGCGTTGAGTCCCGGGCAGTCCCCGCCGCCGGTGAGGATCCCGATCCGCTGGATGGGCGACCGCGCGTGCATCGAAACCATGCTCTACCGCGCAGGAGGCAACGTGTCCAGAAGACCTGAACTCCGTCGGAGGGCGACTTGTCGGAGGGCGAGGGGAGAGATAGACTCGGTCGCGATTCGGTACGGACGGTCTGCTCCGCGGACGCGGCAGTACCCGTCGAAGCGAGGTAGAGCGATCCGCCAACCCTCGTGACGGGCGGAAGGGCGGTTCGTCCCGATGCCGGAGAGGTGCCCGAGCGGCTGAAGGGGCCGGTTTCGAAAACCGGTGTGCGGTTTCCACCGTACCGCGGGTTCGAATCCCGCCCTCTCCGTTGAAGCGGCCGGCGCGGGGAGCGCCTCCGCGCTTCCATGCGTCCTTCCGTGGCGAGGACGCGGCGAGGTGGCCGATGCGGCGGGGGTGGTTGCGACCCCGGCCGGGTCTCGCCGTTCCATCCGGGAGTGTCGAATCCCCGTCATGTTTCATCCCCTGCTGCTGCTCATCGGCTTCGCCACCGGCTGTGTGGGGGGGCTGCTGGGGATCGGCGGCAGCGTCGTGTTGATTCCCGCGCTGACCGAGGCGTTCGGGCCGCATCAGCACCTCTACCAGGCGACGGCGATGGTGGTGAGTTTCTTCGTCGTGGTTCCGGCTGTGATCCAGCACCGCCGGGCGAAGGCGATCGACCAAAGCGCGCTGGGGCGACTGGTGCCGCCGGCCCTGGCGGCGGTGGTCATCGGCGTGTATCTGAGCGAGCTTCCGATCTTCCGGGGTGCAGGGGAGGCCCGTCTGCGGATGCTGTTCGGGGTATTCGTCCTGACGGTGGCGGTCGTGGATCTGTACCGTCTTTTCCGGCCTTTACAGGAACCGCTTCCCCCGGTCGATCGGCAGAACGGTCCGGAAGACCGCCTGTCGCTGAAGGCGGCGTTGAGCATCGCGGTTCCCACCGGGCTTGTCGCCGGACTGCTCGGCGTGGGCGGAGGGTTGCTGGCGGTGCCGCTTCAGCGACGGTTGCTGCGGGTTCCGCTGCGGCGGGCCATCGCCAATTCCGCCGCCCTGATCATCGCCACCAGCGGACTCGGAGCGATCGTCAAGAACCACGCCTACATGACCGCCCCGGGCGGCGACCTGAAACCGGTGGCGTTCGCGCTGCTGCTGGCTCCTTCGGCCATGATCGGAAGCCTGATCGGCTCGTACCTGACTCATCGCCTTCGCCTGCGAACGGTCAAGGCGGCGTTTTTCCTGCTGCTCGTGGTGGCGGGAATCCGGTTGTGCGCGGGCGCTTCCGTCGCCTCCGCCGTGCTCGATCGAAAGGTGCTACGCGTTCCCCGTCCGTCGTGGGGGGTCGAATTGCAGGCGCAGGAAACGAGAGGGGGGTCTGGTGCCGAACCGGTGGTACTCCTCCCCCACGGTGCGGAATCCGACACGGTGATAACAGGCGATCGCGCCGGGGTTGTCAGGAAAGACGATGAGCGAGACGCGGACCGCTCGAAAGTGATCGACCGCCTTGCGGAGCAATCCTCGCACCAAGACCTGTCCCCAGCCGCAACCGCGAAGAGCGGGACGGATCAGGATGTGTCCCAGCCAGACGTGACGCGGTTCGGCCCTCATGGGGTTGACCTCGCCGTAGCCGAGAAGGCGGCTCGATCCCTGATCGGCCAGCACCCACGCTTCCCCTTCCGTCCGCTTCCAGGCGATGACCTTGTCCACGGTAAGCGGGGGATTCGTGGCCGGCGCGACCCATCGAAGGAGGCGGTCGTTCTCGACCCACGACACGACGTCCGCCGCATGGGCAGGCTGAAACGGGACGAGGGTGCAACGCGTGATCGGGGAGGAGACATTCGACACAGGCATCACCGTGCGCTATCGTCCTCACGAAGGTCCGAACGCCGCCCGTCCATCGGGCCGCCGGATACCTTATCGTCCCTGTCGGGCGAAAGGCTGAAACGCCGGTTGTTCGGCGATCGGGATCGGCGGAAGCGTCTTCCGAAATCGTGGAACGGGATGGTCGGCATGACGGGTCGAGGGGTCCCGGGGCATCGCACGCGCTGAAGAACCGGCGGCTCGGAATGTGCAAAGGAATGCGAAAACGAAAAAGATGTTTTCTGGTCGTGAACGACTGCCCGGGACTGGATTCGAACCAGCACGTCCTGTAATCGGACACAAGCACCTCAAGCTTGCGCGTCTGCCAATTCCGCCACCCGGGCCGATCGGTGCCCTCGAATCCGCGGGCGCCGCCGGTCTTTCCGGTCCGCACAGCCTCGCCTGGGGCGTTGATCGGGTTCGTGAGGACCGCGTGGCAGTCTATCGGCGACGGCATCGCCGTCAACCGAAACGGACGGGGGCGTACCGGGTGACGGGATCATGACGGAAGGGGTAGAATCGGCCCGATGATCGAGGACGAGCTGGCCTTTGTGGAATGGATCCGTCGTCACGCGCCGCCGCATGAGGCGTTGCGGACCGGTCCGGGAGACGACATGGCGGTCGTCGTGCTGGACGGGGGGAAGACGGTGCTCGTCGCCTCGGACCAGCTCCTCGCGGGCGTGCACTTCGATCCGCAGCGCGATCCGCCGGACCTCGTGGGGCGAAAGGCAGTGGGCTGCTGTCTGAGCGATTGCGCGGCGATGGCGGTGCGGCCGATGGCGATGACGCTTTCAATCGCCTGGCCGACGGACCGGCCCTTTGAGGAAGCCTGTCGTATCCTGGAGGGGGCCTGGACGCTGGCCTCGACCTTCGACGTGCCGCTCGCGGGCGGAGATACGACGCGGTGGAAGCATCCGGCCGCCGTCGATATCGCCGTCGTGGCGGCGCCGTACGCGGGCATCGAGCCGGTGCGACGAAGCGGGGCGAAACCGGGCGACGGATTGTTCGTGACCGGCCGGCTGGGCGGCAGCCGCCTGGGGAAACATCTTCGCTTCACGCCGCGGGTGGTCGAGGCGCGGGAACTGGCGGCGGCGCTGGGATCCCGGCTGCACGCGATGATCGACCTTTCCGACGGGCTTTCCCTGGATCTGTGGCGGGTCTGCAAGGCGTCGGGCGTCGGGGCGCGGCTGTTCGAATCCGCCCTGGCCGAGGTCGTCAGCGATGATGCTCGAACGTGTGCGCGGACGTCCGGGAAGACGGTTCTCGAACACGTGCTCGGCGACGGGGAGGATTTCGAGTTGCTCTTCGCCGCCGACGGAGAGGTTTCGGCCGCCGGAATCCAAGCCTATCGTATCGGCGAGATCGTCGAGGGGGAGGGCATGACGCTCGTCGCGCCGGACGGTCGGGAAACATCGCTGTCCCCCCGGGGGTTCGTGCATTGAAGATGCGAGCACGGCGGATGACCGGAGAAGTGGAATAAAGATTACGGATCCCTGTCGCCGACTTCGATCCTCTTGATGGCCTATGCCGATCCCCGAGCCTTCCGATTCCGATTCCACGTCGCGGGCGGTCGTGCGGAGCCGCTCGCCGGAGGAGACGTTCGCGCTGGGCGAGATGCTGGGGCAGGCCCTGCAACCGGGGACCGTCGTCGGTCTGGTCGGTCCGCTGGGGGCGGGCAAGACGCAGTTCGTCAAGGGAGCGGCGACGGGCAACGCGGCCGGCGGTCCGGTGGACGTCACCAGCCCGACGTTCACGCTGATCCACACCTATCCGGGGCGGGTCGAGCTGCATCACGTCGATTGCTACCGTCTGCACGATCCGGAGGCGGAGCTGGACGCGCTGGGGCTGGCGGACCTGCTGGAAGGCGAGTGCGCGGTGCTCGTGGAATGGGCGGACCGGGTGCGGGCGTTGCTGCCGGAAACGACGCTGTGGATCACCTTTACACCGACGGGGCCGACGGAACGAACGCTTCGATTCGAAGGACGAAGTCCCGCGGCCGCCGACCTGATCGCGCATCTCCGATCGACCGGGTGTTGAGCTCGCTGCGGTGTTCTCCTCCGTCGGCGGGGGCCGACACGAGTGCGAGCGTAGGGATTCGCCGGCGTCGCGCATCCGCGCTGTGAAACCTCGTTGACATCCGCGTAGCGGGGTCCTATCACTCGGACACGATTGTTCGACCGCCGAATCGTTCGTGATCGACAGGAGCCGCCGTTGCCCCGACCCGACGGACGAAAATACGACGAACTGCGCCCCGTGCGGATCGTGCGGGGGTATACACGCAGCGCGCCCGGGTCGGTGCTGATCGAGACGGGGGAGACGGTCGTGCTGTGCACGGCCAGTTGGGAGGAAGGGGTCCCCGCATGGCGAACGGGCCTAGGCAGCGGGTGGGTGACGGCGGAATACGACATGCTGCCGGGATCGACCTCGCCGCGGCGGGGGCGGAACCGTGGTCGGATCGACGGCCGGACACAGGAGATCCAGCGGTTGATCGGGCGCTCGCTCCGGGCGGTCGTGGATCTCGATGCCCTGGGTGAGAACTCGATCGTTCTGGACTGCGACGTGCTCCAGGCCGACGGGGGGACCCGGACGGCGGCCGTGACGGGGGCGTATGTGGCGCTTTGCGATGCGGTACGTTTTGCCCGCAAACAGAAATGGATCCGGCGATCCCCGGTGCGGGAGGCGGTCGCCGCCGTGAGTGTGGGCAAGGTCCGCGGACGTGTCGTGCTCGATCTTTGCTACACGGAAGACGTCGATGCCGAGGTGGACATGAACGTGGTGATGACCGAGTCCGGGGGGTTGGTGGAGGTGCAGGGCACGGGTGAAAAGACCACGTTCGATCGGCGGGCGCTGGACCGGATGGTGGCGCTCGCGTCGCGCGGGATCCGGCGGTTGATTCAGCAGCAGAAGCGGGCGCTGCGTCGTCGATCGACCGCTGCTCGACAATGAACCGAACGAGCCGAGATCAACAGCGTATTCCTTTGACCGTTTCATGCCGGTCCGGCGAGTGGGGCGTCGATTCATCGCTGCGGATCGCAGGATCGCGCGGGCTGAAGCCCGTGGCTCGGGAAGGGGACGCGGCGAGGGGTACGGTGCGCGGAGCGATGATGAGGGGTGCGGCGGTGATGGTGGCGCTGGCGTTGTGGACGGGGACGGGATGCGCGGTGGGAGGCGGATCGCGGGGCGTGCCGTGGACGATCCGTTGCCTGGAGCTGAGCGGTCCGAACCGGATGGAACAGGCGGAGCAGTTCGCCTCCTCGCTGAAACGAACGCCGGGGATTCGGGCGTCGGAGGTTTTCGTGATCCATGACGATGACGGGGTGTCCCGTCTCTACTACGGGCGATACCGGCGGCGGGTGGAACGCGGGGGGGCTCGAGCCCCGATGCCGAAGCGGATGCGGGAAGACCTGAACCTGCTGCATCAACTGGGAGATTCCCAGGGACGGCGCTACTTCCTTCAAGCGATTCCCGTGCCCATGCCGCAACCCGACGTGGGCCGGCCGGAATGGCGACTGGATCGGGTCAATGCCATGTACTCCCTTCAGGTGGCGGCGTTCGAGCCGATGGGAAACTTCTGGGAATACAAAAAGGCGGCAGCGGAATACTGCGCATTCCTGCGCAAGAAAGGATACGAGGCCTACTACTATCATGGTCCCAGCGGGAGCGTGGTGACGGTGGGGGCGTTCGGGCCGGACGCGGTCTACCGGGGTGCGGACGGGCGGACGTATTACAGCGCCGAGGTTCTCAAGCTCCAGCGGGATCCGCTGCTCCGCTACAACCTGCTCAACGGAGCGGTGTACCGGGTGCGGGGAGAAGAGGGGGAGAAGGTGCGGGTTCCCTCGCGGCTGGTACGGATTCCGCACAAGGGAGAGGCGCTCTCGTCGCCATGAGCGTGCTGCTGATCGCCACGACGAACGCGGGCAAACGGCGGGAAGTCGAAACGATTCTCGACGGACTTGCGGTCGAGCTGATCGGTCTGGACTCGCTGGAACCGATCGACCCGCCGGAGGAGACGGGGAAGACGTTCGAGGACAACGCCCGCCTCAAGGCCTGCCACTACGCGCGGCACACGGGGCACTGGACGCTGGCCGACGATTCGGGTCTGGAGGTCGATGCGCTCGACGGAGAGCCGGGGGTGCGGTCGTCCCGCTTCGCCGGACCGCAGGCCAGCGACGACGACAACAACCGGTTGCTGCTGGCGCGACTGCGCGACGTGCCGCCGTCCCAGCGAACGGCGCGGTTCCATTGCTGTGCGGTGCTGGCGTCGCCGGCGGGAGTGGCGGCGACGGCCCACGGCTGCGTCGAGGGGTGCATCCTGGACCATCCGCGGGGCGAGAACGGGTTCGGTTACGACCCGATCTTTTTCATCGAGTCGCTGGGGCGGACGGCGGCGGAGCTTTCGGCGCAGGAGAAGAACCGCATCAGCCACCGGGGACGGGCGGTCCGCAAGCTTCGTCCCGCGATCGAACGGTTCGTACTCGGCGGCGCGGGCTCGGGCTTGTGATGCGGGCCGTCGATCCTTCCTCCCATCGGAAGGGCGGCACGTGCG
Source organism: uncultured Phycisphaeraceae bacterium (assembly GCA_964574925.1). Taxonomy (GTDB): domain Bacteria; phylum Planctomycetota; class Phycisphaerae; order UBA1845; family UBA1845; genus CAZNQN01. Next base: position 10,628 of record CAZNQN010000016.1, read on the forward strand.
GCGCCCGGATTGTCAAGAGGGAGGACACGGTTATAATCCGCACGCTTCACGCTGGCGCGGTCTCCCCGAACGACTGGAGAGGGTGTTTCGACGGTGATGCCTCTGGTTCCCAAACGGATGTTCTTCACGAAGGGTGTCGGGAAGCACAAGGAAAGCCTGCAATCCTTCGAGGAGGCGCTGCGGAACGCGGACATCGCGGGGTTCAACCTGGTCCGGGTGAGCAGCATCTTCCCGCCGGGATGCAAGATCGTCTCCAAGAAACGCGGGTTGCAGGAACTGACGCCGGGACAGATCGTCTTCTGCGTGCTGGCGGAGTGCCGGACGAACGAGCCGAACCGCCTCGCGGGGGCGGGGATCGGGGTGGCGCTGCCGGCCGATCCCGACAAGCACGGGTACATCGCCGAGTACCACGGGTTCGGCATGAAGCAGCGGGACTGCATCGATTACGTGGACGACATGGCCGCCACCATGCTCGCCACCACGCAGGGCATCGACCTGGATCCGGACAAGGCCTACAACGAACGGAAGGAACTGTACCAGGCGAAGGGGCTGGTCGTGCGGACGCGGACGATCGTGCAGACGGTGGAAGGGGACAAGAACGGGCTGTGGACGACGGCGGTGGCGGCGGCCGTCCTGATCCTTTAAGGAAACCCTCCGGATGAATGGGCAGAGGCAACACGCGACGGAGCGGAACACGTGCGACGGCGGCGGATGGCTCGACGGTCCGGCGATCGAACCGTTGCGCCTCGATCCGTCGGGCGGCACGGCGGACCTGATCGATCACGTCTTCGCGCGGAGCGGATTCAACGCCCGCCGTCTGGCGGAAGGGGCGCAACTGTACGCGCGAATGCTGAACGCGGATGCGACGGTGTGCCTGACCGTGGCGGGGGCGATGACGCCGATCGGCATGAGCGGCGTGTTCATCTCGCTGATCGAACACGGTTTCGTGGATTTCATCATCTCCACGGGGGCGAACGTGTTTCACGACCTGGCCCGTCCGTTCGATTTCCCGCTGGTCCAGGGAACACCCGACGTGGACGACAACGTGCTCAACGAAGACGGCGTGGCGCGGATCTACGACGTGTTCATCTCCAACGACGACACGCTGACGGCGTCGGACCGGATCGTGCACGATGCGCTGGATCGGATCGAGGGGGACGAACCGTTCTCCACCGCGACGTTGCACAAACACCTGGGCGACGTGGTGCTGGAGACGGCGCCGCATCCGGAAAAATCGTTCGTGGCGGCGGCGGCCACGGATGCCGCCCAGATCTACACGTCCTCGCCGGGGGATTCGGCCATCGGGATGAACCTGGCGATTCCGCAGTTGCTCGGGCGGACGGTGGCCCTCAATCCGATGCTGGACGTGCTGGAGACGGCGGCGATCGTTCGCGACGCGGACTGCAACGGGGTGGTGGAAATCGGGGGCGGCTCGCCGAAGAATTTCTACCTTCAGACGCAGCCGATGCTGCACCAGATGCTTCTGGACAAATCCAAGGGCGGACACGATTACTGCCTGCAACTGACGACGGACTCGCCGCACTGGGGCGGTCTATCGGGAGCGACGTTCTCCGAGGCGAAAAGCTGGGGCAAGGTCCGCGACGCACACAAGGACAACGTCGTCGTCTATTCGTGTGCGTCGATCACCTTTCCGCTGATCGCCGCCTACGTGTTGGCGCGCTGCAAGCCCAGGCGGCCGCGACGACTGTTTTGCCGCCTGGACGAGATGATGACCGTCCTGCGGAACACCGCCCGCCGCAACGCCGACCTGAAGGCGGAACATCCGGAACTGTTCGCCGAGGTGCAGGGCGTGCGCCCCTAACGGCCCGCTCCCCCTCGTCATGGCCCCGGTGAAGAAAACAAGAACCCTCCGATCGGCGATGGAAACCCGTCCGGGCAATTTCCTCGGTCTGCCGGAACGGTACAGCCGGTACGATCGTTCCCGCTTCGTGGTGCTGCCGATTCCCTATGATTCGACGGCCAGTTATCTGGCGGGGACGCGGGAGGGACCGGCGGCCGTCCTCGCCGCCTCGCACCATCTCGAATGGTTCGATGAGGAACTTGAGCGGGAATGCTATCGCGGCGGGGTCTGCACGCTGGAGGCGGTGGAACCGGATGTGTCCGGCCCGGAGGCGATGCACGAGAAACTGTTCCGGCACGCGCGGCGGGTGGTGCGGGACGGGAAGTTCCTGATCGGCCTCGGCGGGGACCACAGCATCAGCGCAGCACTGGTGCGGGCGGCGATGACGCGGCACAAACGACTGAGCGTGCTTCAGATCGACGCCCACGCGGACCTGCGGGACACCTTCCAGGGAAGTCGCTATTCCCATGCCTGCGTGATGCGGCGGATCGCGGAGCTGGGGGCGCGCATCGTCCCCGTCGGGATCCGGGCCGTGGACACCGACGATCACCGCTTCATGAAGCGCCAGGGCATCCGTCCGATCACGGCGAGAGAATGCCTGATGGAAGAGGACTGGGTGGACCGCGTGCTCGAGGGGCTTACCGATCCGGTCTACGTCACGATCGACATCGACGGATTCGACCCGGCCTATGCGCCGGGGACGGGTACGCCGGAACCGGGCGGGCTCGACTGGTACCAGGTGACGGGACTGCTGCGGCTGGTGACGGCGGAGCGGACGGTCGTGGGCGCGGACGTCGTGGAGGTGATGCCCGTTCCCGGACAAGCGGTGACGGAGTTCCTGGCGGCGCGGCTCGTTTACAAGTTCATCGCCTACGTGGAGCATCCGGCATAACGTCCGTCCCTGTCGCCCCGGCCTTGCCGCAGCGCGTCCCGAAATGGCGGACCCACCATGTTCCGGTCGGATGCAGATAGAGTACGGTTACATCGCGCGGGCTGAAGCCCACGGCTCGGAACCTATAACGAGACACGCTCGATCCGTCCACGCCGGCCGTTTCGTCCCGGTGAAACCGTCCGGTGCCGTAC
>CAZNQN010000017.1:0-1450 GCA_964574925.1 uncultured Phycisphaeraceae bacterium
AGTGATTCGGATCGTCGGGAAGTGCGACCGCGCGGGACCGTGATCTCTTTGGGGGCGTTGTCGGTCGCAGCGGGCCGACGGCAGGTTTCATAAGGAAGTCGGGTTTGGATCGTTTCGACGTCATCGTGGTCGGGGGCGGACACGCGGGCATCGAAGCCGCCTGGGCGGCCTGTCGCCTCGGCGCGGAGACCGCACTGGTCACGATGAGTGCGGAAGCCGTCGGTCGCATGTCGTGCAATCCCGCGATCGGCGGTCTGGGCAAGGGGCAGATCGTCCGCGAGATCGACGCCCTGGGCGGTCTGATGGGTCTTGCCGCCGACCGGGCGGGCATCCAGTTCCGCATGCTCAACCGCAGCAAGGGACCGGCCGTCTGGGCGCCCCGCGCTCAATCCGATCGGGAGGCCTATCCCCGCATCGTGCGCTCCCTGCTGGAACGGGCGAACGGACTGACCCTGATCGAGGGTCTGGTCGAAAGCGTCGAGACGAAAGAAACCGAAGGGACGGGGGGCGTCACACCGTCCCGTCGCGTCACCGGCGTCGTTCTGGACGACGGGCGGCGGTTGCGTGCCGACGTCGTGATCCTTACCACGGGGACGTTTCTTCGCGGGCTGATGCACTGCGGCCCGGACAGGGAGGAGGGCGGCCGGATCGGCGAATCCAGCGCCCCCGGTCTGAGCGACGCCCTGCGCTCGCTGGGGCTGGAACTGGGACGCCTCAAGACGGGAACGCCGCCGCGCGTCCACCGCGACACCATCGACTATGATGCCTGCGAGCCGCAACCGGGCGACGAGGTGCCCACGCCGTTTTCGTATCTGACCGACGTGCTGCCCCAGCCGCAGGTCTGTTGCCACGTCACGTGGACCAACGGCTCCGTGCACGAGTTGATCCGGGCCAACCTGCACCGGGCGCCGATGTATTCCGGACAGATCCGATCCACCGGCCCGCGCTACTGCCCGAGCATCGAGGACAAGGTGGTGCGCTTCGCGGACAAACCTCGGCACCAGGTCTTCCTGGAACCGGAAGGGTATGACAGCGAGCGGGTCTACTGCAACGGTATCAGCACCTCGCTGCCGCGGGACGTGCAGTCGGCCATGCTGAAGCATATCCCTGGTTTGGAGCAGGCCCGGATCCTCCAGTTCGGCTACGCCGTCGAGTACGACTGGGTGCCGACCCACCAGACGACGGTGTCCTTGGAGTCGAAACGGGTGGACGGCTTGTTTCTGGCCGGGCAGATCAACGGCACCAGCGGTTACGAAGAGGCCGCCGCCCAGGGGTTGATTGCCGGGATCAACGCCGTCCGCAAACTGCGCAACCGGGAACCGTTCGTCCTCCGACGGGACCAGGCCTACATCGGCGTCCTGATCGACGACATCATCACCCGTCCGCCGTCCGAGCCGTACCGCATGTTCACCTCCCGCGCCGAATACCGCCTTTTGCTGCGGGCGGACAA
>CAZNQN010000017.1:1460-2172 GCA_964574925.1 uncultured Phycisphaeraceae bacterium
GTGATGCCCTTGCCCAGGTTCTGATTGCCGCGAAGTACAGCGGCTACGCGGAACGTCAGACCCGGCAGATCGACCGCTTCCGCCGCCTGGAGTCGATGCGGATTCCGCCTGGGCTGGATTATCACGCCATTCCCGAGCTTCGTCTGGAGGCGCGCGAGAAGCTCTCCCGTCTTTCCCCCCGGACACTGGGGCAGGCATCGCGGATCAGCGGCATCAGCCCCGCCGACATGACCATTCTTTGGATCTACCTGAGCGGGCGACGGAAAGTTCCTGCGTAGTTTCCCGATCGGGGTATCCCGCGATATTTCCGGCTTTGGAGTGCTTTCGGCGAGGCGGGCGCCATAGGGCGGGTTCACCCGGACCGTCCAGATTTATCTTGACGTTGAAGTGTGACGCATGTATCGTATAGAGAACATGGATAATCTGCGTAGTCTACACAAGGATGCAGGTCCGAGTACGCGTCGGGGGACGGAAGGGAAACGAACGATGCCGGACACACGAGGGAAACAGGTCTTCACGACGGGAGAGGTGGCGCAGATCTGCAAGGTGAGTCAGCAAACCGTCATCCGCTGTTTCGACAGCGGGCGATTGAAGGGCTTTCGTGTGCCCGGATCGCGCTTCCGCCGCATCCCGCGCGATTCGCTGATCGCGTTCATGAAGGAGAACAACATCCCGCTCGACCAGTTGGAGACCGGCAAGAAGCGGGTTCTCG
>CAZNQN010000017.1:2182-2609 GCA_964574925.1 uncultured Phycisphaeraceae bacterium
TTCTCGTCGTGGACGATGATGAAGCCATCGTGGAAATGTTTACCGAGTTGTTGGAGCGCGACGGCCGGTTCGAAGTCAGGACCGCTTCAACCGGGTATGAAGCAGGAATCCTCACCGAGCAATTCAGGCCCGATATCATTCTGCTTGATTTCAAGCTGCCCGATGTCAACGGCAACGCCGTCTGCCGGGCCATCCGGTCGAATCCCAATTTCGAACATATCAAGATCATCGTCATCAGCGGCGTGGCCGATCCCGATGAAATCGAGGAGCTCCGTCGCGCGGGCAGCGACGATTTCATTCCGAAGCCGTTCGACATCAACAAGGTCATCGCCCGCATGAACGAGCTGCTTCACGTGGCCTGACGAGCCGGGTCGACGTGCCGGACGGAAGTGAGATTCCATGACGACGAATGCATCCACGATCGCCC
>CAZNQN010000017.1:2619-6175 GCA_964574925.1 uncultured Phycisphaeraceae bacterium
CTGCGAACCCGTCCGGCGGGAACGGGTGGAGGTCATCCTCGGTCAGTTGGATGAGCTGCCGACGTTGCCGTCGGTGGCTGCCCGTCTGGTGGCGGTCACGACCGACGACGAAAGCTGCCTCCAGGAGGTGGTGCGGATTCTCGAATCGGACCCGGCCCTTTCCGCGTCGGTGTTGAAGATGGCCCACCGGGCCGATCTCGGCGTGCGGGGGGAGGGGCTGACCATCGAACGCGCCGTCGCACTGCTGGGCTTCCAGCGGGTGCGGAACCTGGCGTTGTCGGCGTCGGTATTCCAGGTTTTTCCGTTGGAGACCGCCGACGAATCCTCGGCGCGGTTGCGAAAGGGATTGTGGCGGCACAGCGCGGCGGTGGCGTGTGCGGCCGATCTGATTGCCGAGGCGCTGCGCGATCCGAGCATACGGTCGGAGGCGTTTCTTTGCGGTCTGCTGCACGACATCGGCAAGATCGCCCTGGAAGCGAACATGCCGCGTGCCTACGCGCGGGCGGTGGAAGAGGCCGAGCGTGGAGAGACCGACATCTGCGAGGCGGAGCGGAAGATCTTCGGGCTGGATCATCTCGAAGCGGGTCGGCGATTGACGTTGCGATGGGCGCTACCGGAATCCGTCACCGAGTGCGCCTGGCTGCACCATCAACGTGCCGATGCGCTGCCGGCAAGCGTCCGCCATCCGCGCCTGGTGCAGACGATCCAGCTCGCCGATCTGCTGGTCCGACGGCAGGGATTCGGCGTCTCCGGCTGCGGAGATATGGAGGGAGAGGCGGAGGCGGCAACTGCGCTCGGGCTCGAGGCGGACGCGCTGGAGCGGATGGGGGAGCGACTTCCCCAGCGTGTAAAAGAGCTGGCGTCGCTGCTGGGACTGGACGACCTCGACGTCACGGAAACGCAGCGTGCGGAATCGCTGGCGGAAGCCGGGCGCGCGCTGGCGCGGGCGCACGCGGAGCTGGCGGCGGCGACGCGGGGGCTGGAGATCAAGGCCCGCTGCCTCCAGGCCGTCGATCGCTTCGTCGCCACCCCGCAACGGTTCACCGGTCCGGGGGACGTGTGCCGCACGGCGGCGATCGCCCTGCGCGAGCTCTTCGATGCGAACCGGGCGGTGGTGTTCCTCCTCGAATCGCAGGGATCATGCCTGTATCTGGGCGCTTCGAGTCGGGAAGGATCCTCCCGTCCGGCGACGGTCGTGGATCTGAGCGGGCGACCGGCGCTGCACCGCAAGCTGATGGCGCTGACGTTGCCGCCGGCGGGGCGGATGGAGAAGTCCTCCGATGTCTGGAGCGGGTTGTTCGAGTTCGCCACCGCCAAACCGCCCCAGCCCGACCTGCTGCTCTTTTCCATCATGGACGGGGCAGGGGGGCGCTGCGGCGCTCTGCTGGAGGAGCCCCGTGCCCTGCTGGATGGGGCGGAAGCGAACGGCGCACCCGTCACGGTCGCCTCCCTCATCGCCCGTGCCTTCGAAAGCGCCGAGCAGCAGGCGCAGTCGGCTCGTCTGGCGGATGAACTGCTCGACCTCAACCGTCGCCTGAACGCGGCGCAGAAGGAGCTGGTGCGGACGCGGTCCATTTCCATGATCGCCTCCATGGCGGCGGGGGCGGCGCATGAGATCCACAATCCGCTGTCCGTCATCTCCGGACGGGCGCAACTGGAACTGAAACGGTGCGAGGATCCGGAAACGAAGCAGTCGCTGGAAACGATCGTGGAGCAGGTGGAGCGGGCATCCTCGATCGTCACCGAGCTGATGCGCTACGCCAAGCCGGACCGTCCCACCCCCATGCCGCAACGGTTGGGACCGCTGCTGGAAGGGCTTTGCCAGCACTGGCAGGTTCATTTCGCGCTGCCGGCGGGCGTGCTCCATTGCGAGGTGAGCGATCCGGAGACGACCGTCTTCGCCGACCCGGACCAGCTCCAGGAAATCCTCGAAGCGCTGGTGAAAAACGCAGTGGAGGCCCTGCCCGACACATCCGGTCGCATCCTGATCAACTCGCCCTCCCGCGCGTCCGATGAAACGGTGCGGATCGTGGTATCGGACAACGGGAAGGGCATGACCCGGGAGGTCCTCGAACACGCGGTCGATCCGTTCTACTCGAACCGCCCGGCCGGGCGCGGACGGGGACTGGGGCTTTCCCGTGCGTATCGCCTGGTGGAGATCAACGGCGGCCGCCTGCGGATCGATTCCGAGGCGGGCAAGGGGACGACCGTGACCATCGACCTTCCCGCGCATCAAGCCGCGTCCTGAGCACCCGTTCCGCACGTTCGAGCCGAAACACGTGCCGGCGCCTTCGGGAGGCGAGGGTTTCCCGTCGGCGGTCGGACGGGAGCAGCCCGCGGATGAGCGAGCGGACGCAAAAAATCCTGGTGGTGGAGCCGGACGCGGAGATCCTCGAGATTCTGGTGGCGTCTCTGTCCCGCCGCTTCGATGCCCACATCACCTGCGTCTCCGACGCCGTCTCCTGCCTCGACGTGGAGGTCGTCGAACCGCACGACCTGATCATCAGCGAGATCGAGCTGGAGGGCGAGGACGGGCTTCAGCTCGCCCGCCAACTGATGAGTCTCAGCGCCCGCCCCGTCATCCTGATGGCGGAAGATCTGAGCACGCGACAGGCCGTCGAGGCGTTGCGGCTGCGCGTCTGGGAGATTCTCGAGAAACCCTTCCCCGTGGACGAACTGCTCGAATCCGCCGAGCGGGCGATGCACGGGTTCGAGCTTCGTCGTCGCCGGGCGGCCCGCTATCGCAGGATGCGCGAGCTGGTGCGCAGGGTCATCCAGGAACGGCGACACCTCAAGCAGCGGATGGAGCTTGTGTGTCAGGATTTCGTCGGTGCCCACAAGCGGCTCGTGCAACGCGTCGCCGCTCTTGAACAGAGCCGCACGGCCGGTTGAGCATCGGCCGCGTCCGGAGGATTGCTCGATTATCTGAACCGCCCCTTCCCCCGCCGGATGCGGATGGCGTCCGGTTCCATCGCGCGGGCTTCAAGCTTGCGGCTCGCAATAAAAGAGGGGAAACGCTCTACGAGGCGGCCCACCATGCGAGACCCCAACCACACGCGATGAGCGTCGATCCGGCGACGATGCAAGCCCAGGCGATGAAAGAGGTCCGGCGATTGTCCTCTCCGGGGGGCGGCGTCTCTACGTCTTGGTCGGCTTGGAGGGCGCGTCTGCGGGCCGTCCGTTCCCGTTCGAAGACCGCCCGGCAGGAGTCGAGAAGCCGCCCGGCTTCGGTGGCGGACAGGCCCATCGCAGCGGCATAGCGCACGATCCGACGGCGGCGCCAGGGCGAGAGACGCCCGTCGCGCAGCTCGCCCAGGATCATCTCCCGGAAGATCGTTTCCGTGGGAATGGAATGAAAGCCGCCGTCCACGCCGGGCGCGGATTCTTCGGGCAGGAATCGCAAGTCGTCGGTCGAGCGGTCTTCCATGGATCTCCCCTCCTCCGCACACGGGATGGTAGGCGCCGGGCGGAGGATTTTCCGGCTCATGGCGGTCGCGACATCGCCGGCGGCACCTTTGCGGACGCAGCAGCGGCGTGGGCTTCCACCCCCCACGAT
>CAZNQN010000017.1:6185-10933 GCA_964574925.1 uncultured Phycisphaeraceae bacterium
GGCGCCGCGATGCTCACGGCGAGACGGGCCGGCACACTTCCCGCACCACGCTGGTGGCGTACGCCCCCGGTGGGAGACGGAAGGTCAAGCGGACGTAGGGACCGCGCTCATCGGTGCCGCTTTCGACGCCCGCGTCGGTGACGGGGACGCGAAGCGGCCGCCGTGCCCCGCAAAGTCGACCGCCGTCCGCCCGCGCGAACACGTCCGCCGTCAGACCGGATTCGGCCAGCACCGCGCGTTCGATGTCCGCAGGCTGTCCGTCGGGTTCGAGCATGTTCTTTCCGAACAGGGGGCCGGAGGGGGAGATTTCGAACCGGTCGCAGCGGGGTTGTTCGACGGCGGCGCGTTCGACACGGAAACAGGAACCGTTGCGGTGGATCCAGGCGACATCGCCGTCGCACAGGCGATCCAGTTCGCCGATCCGCCGCGCCAGCACACGGTTGAACAGGTCGCTCTGGAGGGCGGAGACGTAGAGTTTGCGGAGCGTATGGTGGACGCTTCGCCAGGCGCGGCGGGCGTCGCCGTCGCACCGCAGCAGGGCACGGCACAACCGCGCGGACTCTCCGAATCCTTTCGGCCAGGCCCGCGCCGCTTCCGCCAGGTTGCCTTCGTCGAACAGACTCCGCGCCCGGCGGACGTCCGGCTGTTCCTCCGGACGGGGACGGCCCAGCATGATCGAGAAGGCTTCATCGTAGCGCCCCAGGAGAACGGCGCGTCCGACGAGGGCGTTGTCTCCGCGGGCGCCGAAGCGCTGAGGACCGAAATAGTTGGGGGCTCCGCGCCGGGCGAGGACCTCCATCACTCTCCGGGCGGAGCATTCTCCGTTCGGAGCGGTCTCCCGGATCTTGATGTCGAAGCGGTTGCCCGCCAGGTGACCGAGCTTGAGCTTGTTCGTATGGCGGCTGATCGACAGCACGCGGATGCGGGGCAGGTCGAGCGATTCGACGCGTCGCGGGTCGATGTGCTCGAGGCTGAGCCGCTGCCGCGTCACGCCGTGGGCGTCCTTCATGCCCGCGTATCCGATCTCCTGCGGTTTCCGTCCCAGCGCCAAGGCCAGGATGCGGACGGCTGCCAGCGTCGTCAGGCCGCGTTTTTCAATGGTGAAATAGACGTGGGTGCCCTCGCCGCCGGGTTCATAGAGGGGAATCTCCTCCACGAGGAAGTCTTCGTCGTAGCGCTTGATTCTCCCGCCGATGCCGGGCACGTCGGCGGTGAGAAGGGGAAGTGCTTCGACGGGGCTTCGGGCGTCGTTCATGCGGCGTACAGGAAAACGATCTCAAAAAGGCTTTCGGTGCGGATGCGGCGTCCATGAACACTTTTGACGAGGACCATGGATGGCCGGAAGAGAACGCCGAGTCAAGCCGTCGGACCCGATTAGGAAATGTCCGGTCGAACTCCCGAACGACTTCCACCAGCCGGTCCCGGACCCGTTGCACCCGCCCAAGCCGGGTGGAAGCGCATCGACCGGCGCCAAGCCCACAACGGAATCAGCCAGAGCATTTCTCGAAACGGCAGTCCGGTCCCTCCTTCGTCGGATGCGGACGGCGTTCCGCTGCATCGCGCAGGCTTGAATCGCGCGCGATGCGAGGAACTCCGCTCTGCTCCGAGGGGAAGGGGGTGTCCATGTCTCCGAGAAGGGCCCTATTCTTTCGCGAGCTGCGCGAGCACGTCGTCGGGAATGTGGGAGTTGCTGTAGACGGCTTCCACGTCGTCGTGGTCTTCCAGCGTGTCCACCAGACGCATGACTTTGCGCGCCCCTTCCAGATCGAGGGTGACTTCGTTGTCGGCCACCATGGACAGGTCCGCGGACGCCATCTCGATGCCGGCTTCCTCGAACGCCTGCTTGACCCCGCTGAAGGAATCCGGGCTGCACGTGATCTCGTAACCGGTTTCGGACACCTCCACGTCGTCCGCGCCGGCTTCCAGGGCGATTTCCATGACCCGCTCCTCGTCGGCCTTGTCCGCCTCGATGAAAATCACCCCCTTGGTATGGAACAGGAACGCGACGCAGTTGGTGGCGCCGAGATTGCCGCCGCTGCGTTCAAAGATCTTGCGGATCTCCCCGGCCGTGCGGTTGCGGTTGTCGGTCACCGCCTTGCAGAGGATCGCCACGCCCCCGGGGGCATAACCCTCGTAGACGACCTCCTCGAACGCCTCGCCGGCGAGTTCCCCGGTGCCCTTTTTGATCGCCTTTTCGATGGTGTCCTTGGGCATGTTGGCGCCCTTGGCCTTGTCCACCGCCAGCCGCAGGCGCGGATTGTCCTCCGGATTGCCGCCGCTTTTGGCGGCCACCGTGATCGCCCGCGCCAGCTTGCTCCACACCTTGCTGCGCTTGGCGTCCAGCGCCGCCTTTTTGTGCTTGATGGTGGACCATTTCGAATGTCCGGACACCGCTGCGTTCTCCTCGTCCTTCGATCACGCCGGGAAGACCGGGATCGCCCGCCCGTTGCATCAGGCCCCGCCGCGTTTGCCGTTTTCCGGTTGGGCCTCGTCCTTCGGCTTCGCCAGGGGCGCCACCGAGGGAGTGCGGCCGCCTTCGGCACTCTCGATCTTCGTTCGAATCGTTTCCCGGACGCGCCGCTCGTCGGAGCTGACGGGCGGTTGATCGCTGCGTTTCTTGACGGCTTCGGCCGCCTGTTTCCAGTAGCGGACCGCGTCTTCCTTTTCGCCCAGCCGCCAGCAGGCATCGCCCAGGTGATCCGCCACCACCGGGTCGGTCTCCCGTTCCATCCGCAACGCCCGCAGCAGGAACGTCTTCGCCCCCTGGAAGTCACCTTTTTTGTACAGCAACCAGCCGTAGGTGTCGAGAAACGCGCTGCGTCGCGGATTCCGCGCCACGGCATAGCGGATCATCCTTTCCGCCTCGTCGAGACGGATCCCCTGATCGATCCATCCGTAGGCGACGTCGTTGTTGAGCCCGACGTGATCGGGTTGCAGGGCGAGCGCGCGTGCCAGCGTCTCGGTGGATTCGGCGTCCCGTCCCTGTCGCTGATAGACGAACGCCAGCCGCCGCAGGTACTCGAACCGCTCTTCCGGATCGCGCGCGTCGTCGAGCCAGCGGGTGATCTGTTCCTCGGCCGAGGCGTACTGCTCGGCGAAGACCATGATCGTCGCCATCGTCAGCCGAAGGGACAGCAGCCGTCGTTGTAACTGTTCGAGCGTGAACGGTTCGTCCGGCAGCAGGATCCGCTCCTGCGGCGTGACGTCCAGCTCCGCCAGCGGACGACCGCTCTCTCCCGCTTTCTGCCCCAGCGCCGTCACCTGGTCGATCAGCGATTCGATCAGGTCGAGACATGCGTCGTAGCGTTTGGCCTGGTTGAGGATCTCGATCCACCGGGCCTGGAACGCCTCCCGCGCGAACGTATGGAACAGGCGGTTGCGCACGAGTTCTTCGGCCTCGTCGAACCTTTCCGCAGCGGTCAGCACACTCGCCAGTCGGTCGAGGGCGGCATTGTTTTCCGGGTCGTCGCCGAGGTAGTCGAGCAGATATTGCGTCGCCCGTTCGAACCGTTTCGCCTGCGTCAACGCCACCAGCAGATCGCTCAGCTCCCGCCACTGCCGGTTCTCCTCGAAACGTTTTTCGAGGATGGGGATCGCCTGTTCCGGCTGATCGAGCCGCAGGTAAGTTTCCGCAAGCATGGTTTGCCATTCGTCGCGGTCCGGTTCCTTCTCGATCCACGTCCGGATGCGGCGGATCGCTTCCTCGTCGCGGCGGGCGTAGAGGAGCGTATCGACGATGGTCTGCCGGTACAGGCGGCGGTGACGCGCATCGAGATCCTCCTTGTTCTCCATGGATTCCGCCAACGACAGCGCCGCGTCGAAATCCTGGATCGTCCAGTACAGGTCGATCAGTTGCATCCGCCACTGCTGGCGGTTGGGACGGCGCGGGAGGATCGCCTCCAATCGGCGGGCGGCCTCTTCGAACCGCACCAGATCCTTGGCCGATTCGATCAACCCCAGCGCCGCCTGTTCATTGTCCGGATCGAGGGCGAGCGCCTTTTGATAGGCGTCGTACCGCTTCTGCGCCTCGCCGGTGGCCGCGTAGCTCTCGGCGAGGTCGATCCAGGTCTTGGCGTCCTCGCCGAACTGTTCCATGGCTTCCAGCAGCGCCTTTTGATACGCCTCCACGTCGGGGCGTTGGAGCTGGTTGAGCAGCGCTTCGGCCCGGGCGCGAACCAGCGGCGTGCTCGCCGTGCGGCGAAGATCGTCGAGCACTTCGAGTGCCACGTCCGGCTTGCGATCCGCCAGATAGCTGCGGGCGAGCAGTTCCCGCGCTTCTTCGTTGGTCGGATCCTGTTCCAGCAGGCTGCGCAGCACCCGCTGCGTCTGCAGTCGCCGCCTCGTCCGGTGATACAGACGGGCCAGCGCAAGCCGGGCCGGATGAAACCGGCGGTCCACCTGGTTGGCCGCCCGGAAATGCCGCTCCGCCTCCTCGAACTCGTCCAATCGGTCATAGACGAGCCCCAGTAGCCATTGCAACCGGGCGTCGGGCGTGGGAGATTCTCCTTCCGGCTGGCCGATCTTCAGGGCATCGTCGTAGCGATACAGCGCCAGGTACGCTTCCATCAACGCCGTCCGCGCAGGCAGAAAGTCAGGATCGTGTTCGAGCATCCGTCGCAGCGGCGCCTCGGCGTCCTCGGCCCGTCGGGCGAGCAACGCGAGCCGACCCGTCAGATAGTCGCGGTACGGTGACGCTTTCCCCTTGGGAGGAGGAGGATGCTTGATCAGCTTCGCGAGCACGTCGGGAC
>CAZNQN010000017.1:10943-12048 GCA_964574925.1 uncultured Phycisphaeraceae bacterium
CGCAGCTCCTCGGGACGGTCGCGGAGGGGCTCGAAAACGGCGACGAAATCCTCTTCGCGATCGGGGTCGGATTCGATCCCCGCGGCTGCCGCCTCCAGCGCTTCCGACCAGTCCGAGGCCCGCAGACTCAGCTCGATGTAACGCAATCGGAGGTCCGCGGCGTCGGGATGGTCCGCCAGGATGGCGCGGAGCTGTTTGCGGGCCTCCTTTTCCCGCCCCAGACGGACGAGGGTGTCGGTCAGTCTCAGTCGCAGTTCCAGATCGTCGGGGGCGGTTTGGATCCGCGATTCCAGCTCGTCCACGATCCGGTCGGGTTTGCCCATCGCCCGGTAGATGTCGAACAGCAGGTCGATGAGCCGTCCGTCGTGTCCCGGAATACGGCGGGCCGCTTGCAATGCTTCTTCCTTCCGACCCGCCTTGAGCAGGAGCTCGCAGTACTTGTACCGGAGATCCTTGTCCGCGCCGGGTTCGGCGACGAAGCCCGCGAGGGCGTCCGCCGCCCGGCCGTACGCACCCAGGCGTTCCAGCAGCGCGGACCGCTCCCGTCCCGTCCGCCCGCCGGTCTCCGTCAGCAGCGGACCCAGTTCCGGGTCGTCCACCGGCGGGTTGAGGGACGCGACGCTTTGTTCGAAGGCTTCGTACTCGCCGATGGCTGCGGTGAGATACCCTTCCCCCGCCAGCACACGGGCGAGATGCCAGTGGACGAGCGCCTCGATCGCCGGGCGGTTGCCGAGGTCGCTGCACAGAAGGGCGGTGCGGTACGCGATCAGGGCATAGGGCGATTCCTCGTGCGCCTCATGGATGCGGCCGCGAATGTACCACGCCTCCGCGTCGTCCGGGTTTCCCTCCAGGGCCTTGTCCACGTGGATGCGGGCCCGCTCCAGGTTCCCGGCCTCCCAGTGAAGCGAGGCGAGAATGCGGTGCAGGGTGGGATGATCGGGGTCGTACCGCAGCGCCGGTTCCAGTTCGATGGCCGCCTGCGTGTAGCGGTGTTCCTTCATCAATCGGCGGGCTTTTTCCACCTGTCGCGCCGCCCGTGTGGAGAGGGGGTTCAACGATGTCGCCGCCTTGGGGCGGCTCGGTTTCGGCTCGATCTCGTCGAGGG
>CAZNQN010000017.1:12058-12784 GCA_964574925.1 uncultured Phycisphaeraceae bacterium
CGAGGGCACGATACGCCCGTGTGGCGTCGATGCCGGGGGCGGTGGATTCCGCCTGCGTGCGTTTCGGAGCGGTCTTCGCGCCGGCACAACCGCTGAGCGACCATCCTGCCAGGAGGGTCAACGACACCGATAGTATGCGCCGCGCGTTCGATGCACGGTGCATCGTCCTCGTGTGAACGTTTTGAAAGGCGGGTCGCACGAGTCGCGTCCTTGCCGTCGCGTCGTTCATGATGGCAGTCCTTTCGCCGTGATGGCTTCCCTCGGGATTCGGCGGCGCTCGTTTCCCGTTCCGATCCTCAATGGGGTCTGAGCGGCCGTTCGTCAGCCGCTTTTCGAAGTCGTTCGCTTTTTCTTCGTCGCCGAGGCGGCGGACCGTTTCCTTTTTTTCGCCGCTTTGGCGGAGGACTTGCCCGCCCCCGAGGCCGCGAAGGTCCGCATCGCCAGGCAGAAGCGTTTCGCTTCGGCAGCGCTGATATTGCGTTCGAGAAAGGCCTGCACCTCGGCCCGTGTCGCCTCCGGATGGACGAGATCCGCCTGCCGCAGCGCCTCCAGCAACCGATCGTCGACGGGAATGGCGTGACCGCCGAGACTCCACAGCAGCACAGCGGCGGTGGCGAACTCGTCCACCCCGTCGAGCTTCTCCAGGAAGTGCTTGGCGTCCCGTCGCCCCATCGACTTGAGGTGGTCCAGCGAAAGGCGGTTGCACCGGTCGTAGACGGCGTTCAG